>JAGXTJ010000034.1 GCA_018333655.1 Bacillota bacterium
TCATATGCTTGATGTACTCCAAAGACAACATAATATTCACCGGAAAGTTAGGCTTCCCGGTCGTCCCATATAAAGACGCAAAAGGTTCTTCGTCTATTTTGCAGAAGACCTGCTCGTAGAAGATCGGCGCCCAAGACTTATAGAGTTTTTCACGAATCCTAGGGTTCATCCACTGAATGCTCTCAAACAGGGACTGTTGGGCATGATTGTCGTTAGCTCTAAACAAGGATATCCCACCTTTTTATGCTATTAATGTTTAATTGTTCTATAACAATTATAGCATAAAAAAGCAGAAAAACCTAGCAGCATCAATGGTCTTAAGCGAATTTTGCTGACGCTCTCAAAAAACAAGGCCTAGGTAAGAGTTATTGCAGTGGAATCAAAGCTGTATTCGTACAAATGGTAGATCCTGTTGGAGTAAACCATAAACACAGGTGTGACCTGCTTAGTGACCTTGCCAGTCCAGAGTCGGTACGGGTAGTACAATTGCCTAACTAAGAAGTCTTCTGACAGAAAGCTCTTGGCCTCAACTATGGCTAGCTGACGAAACCCCTCGTATCCTCCATCTATCTCAATTTGTGAGTTGGTTACGGAGAGAGCAACTAGCTGGCCACTTTTTGTGTGCCTGATGCGGTAAGAGAATATATCGGAGCTCATCCTGCCGCTAACGGTGGGCAGAAGCCCCTCGTCCTCGAGGAAGTCTGCCATAATTCCTGCAGTGTAGGCACAATTGAGGGCTAGCGCCTCGCTAGTTATGTCGTCGACGGTAATGCTGCTAATGTGCGTAGGTAGAGAAGCGGAGACAATGTCGGAATTGCTGGAGACTTCGAAGTTCATGTACGCATCGAAGTGGGAGATTGCGTAACTGCCTCGGGATATGGGTAGAATAGCGAGTTCGTTTTCCTTAAACAACCTAGGTAGGTTGATGCGATGATCAAATTTTGTCATTAGCCTGGCTTCTCGATACTCATTGATTTGCGTGGCGGTAATTTCACACAATCCTCTGTCCTTCACCTGCTGTAGAATGCGATAATGGTCGAACAACTTTGCCCAAGCCACATCATTCTTGGTAAGCTCAGTACCCAACGCCATAGTTCCTCACCAACACCTCGTCTACTTCGCCACGCCTATCCGCTTTAGAGTTGATGGCCCGCTTAGCTTGCACGACTTCTACACGAAATTCAGCGTACAACTCCCTGATGAAGGAAGTGGAAGAGTTAGACAGTAGAAACTTCACTCCTCTAGCATGTAGGTCGTTGCAAAGTAACTTTAGCCGCTTTTGCTCCTCTTGATTAAACCCTCCCTTGTCATAACCAGTAAAGCTAGAAGTATCAGAGACAGGGTCATAGGGTGGATCAAGATACACAAAATCGTCCTTGCTAGCCGATAATAGAGTGGTGGCAAAATCCAGACATAAGAACGAAACCTGTGCACTCCTGAGATAACTACTAACGGCACGCAGCGTAACTTCGTTGATGATATTGGGGTTCTTGTAATTGCCGAAGGGGGTGTTAAACTCACCTGCTCTGTTCACGCGAAACAAGCCATTAAAGCACGTTTTATTCAGGAACAGTAGCCTCGAGGCACGCTGAACTGGCGTAAGCTTCGCATACAAGGCCTTGTCCCGGTCCTTCTCTCTCACTTCATAAAAGTATTCTGCAGAGTTCTTGTGCTGTTTTAGGTCCTCAACCAAGGCATCTGGCTCATCCCTGATCACTTCATAGAGATTGATGAGTTCAGCGTTAATGTCGCTAACCACAGCCCGAATTGGCTGCAGCTCAAACAATACTGCCCCACCTCCAATAAAGGGCTCATAATATGTACCAAACTTCTTAGGCACGTACTTCTCTATTTCGCCCAAAATTTGCCTTTTACCCCCTACCCACTTGACGACAGGGGCGACAAGTTTGTTTTTAGTCATATAGATCCCTCCGAATCATCATTTATGGTAGCAGATATGATGGCGCTGGGGTACGTAAGTCTTCTAGCGTATCTCCTAGGAGATAAACAGAACGGCCGAATATCATAGCTGGCTGTCTCTTCCTTAATCATGCTCAATTGAACTTCGCCCATCCGTCTCTCAGCAAGCTGTAAGTACTCAGGACTCAAGTCAATGCCGATAAAGCGGCGTCCGAGTTCTAGTGCTGCTACCCCCGTGGTGCCGGAACCACAAAATGGGTCCAAGATAAGGTCTCCCGGCTTGGAGCTGGCACGGAGGATGCGTCTAAGAAGCCCTAGAGGTTTTTGTGTTGGGTGTTTGCCATGTGTTTTCTCCCTTTGCGGAGTGCTAACTATCGGCCACACGCTTCGCATTTGCAGGCCGCCATTCTCAGCCTTCATGGCCTCATAGTTAAAAGTATGGCGCGATGACCTAGCACGAGCAGCCCAAATGAGTGTTTCGTGGCTAGCGGTAAAGTAACGCCCGCTTAGATTCGGCGACGCATTTGGCTTGAACCAACAAATGATGACATGGTAAGTCCCTGACACCCATATAGTCCCATTTGGTTTAAGCACGCGTTTGCACTCCGCTAACTAATTCAGGTTGAAGGCGTGGTCCTCAGCGAACCCCCGGGATTTATCCCACTCGCCCTTGTCAACACTAGCCCACTGCCCTCCTTGGCAGGTCCCACCGCCGTTACTAAGGTTGTAAGGCGGGTCCGCAAACACTACGTCAACGCTTTCAGCGGGTAAGCGTTGCATTATCTCTCTGCAATCACCCACAAACAGCTCGATCATCAGTCGTACTCCGTTCTGCTTCGTTGAGATGATGTTATCACAAACAAATGTTCGTGTATACTGAAAACGTACTTCTTGCGGTTGCACTTAGAGGATGATAGCTAAAAAAGGACCCTCAAGGGTCCTTTGCTGTGGATAAGGGTGGTGCCGAGAGTGGGACTTGAACCCACATGTCCAGAGGACGCTTGATTTTGAGTCAAGTGCGTCTGCCATTCCGCCATCTCGGCACGTCTGCTCAAACAGTATAGCACCGCAAAAAATATTTTTCAATAGCTAGCTGCTACCAATACAGCCAGCAAATACATGGGTTGAGGGCAGAAAGTTCGTCAAATACTAAGATTGGTTCGCCAGCGCGGGCCAAACAAACAAGGAGGTGGCAGATCTTGACCATTGCTAGTCAATTATCTCAGACCCTTGCCAACATGGAAGGGGCAGCCGCTAGTCTAAAGACATTTTCTCTGCAAACACAAGACCAGCAGGCCAAGCAGCTGTTTCAGCAGCTAAGTCAGAGCATGGACCACTCTGTGCAGCAATTGCGGGGCCGTCTCGACTATATCACTCAGGAGGAACCCCAGTACAGGAGTGAAATTGGTGGCACCTATGCCAGCTCCACGGGCTCCACTGGCAGCACTGGCAGCAGTCTAGGCGCCTCAACACTAACCTCAAACCAAACCACCGCCTTGCCAGGCGGCACACAGCGCAAAGGCGGTAAGAACCCGACAAAGTAGTGTGGTAAAGGGGCGGGCCTCTCGGGGCTAGGCAGCCCCTTTTTAGTCGCGGCAGAAAATTAGTCTGGAGGTGTGCAGATGACATTACTTGGCGTGGTCCTACGCACAGGGCTGTCGTTCATGTTGCTATTCTTAATGGTGCGCCTAGTGGGGAAGCAGCAACTCAGCCAAATGACATTCTTTGATTTTATCTCGGGCATTACCATTGGCTCCTTGGCTGCTATTTCGGCCACGGACTTAGAGGCGGCCTGGAAAGCATGGCTGGCAATAGTAATATGGACCGCGTTTACCATTTTAGCCGCGAAAATTGCCCTATACAATCGACAGTGGCGCAAGTTAATCGATGGAGAGCCTACGATTCTCATTCATAAGGGAAAAATCCTCGAGAATAATTTAGGAAAAGTGCGCTACACCATGGACGACTTAAGAACCCAACTCAGGGTCAAAGGGGCCTTTAGTTTAGGGGATGTAGAATATGCTATCTTGGAGACCACTGGTGAGATCAGTGTTATGAAGAATCCGCAGCAAGAACCGCCAGTGCGGCAGGACTTTCTCTTTGTGGGGCAGTACACGGGCTTGGAGACAGAGCTCATTGTCGACAGCGAAATTGTCTACGAGAACCTTAAGTCCTTGCAGAAGGACGAAAAATGGCTGCGTGACATGCTCGCAGCCTTTGGAGTGCAGTATGTTTCTGAAGTAGCGTACTGCTCGGTCGATGAAAGAGGCAAGTTCTACGTAGACCGTTATGACGACAAAATGCTACATATGACTGACCCGAGTGACTACAAAGTAGACGAGTTCATCAATTCTGACTTGCCCCAGGGAAAATCTCAAGCTGCGACAAAGAACCCAAAGATCTAATGAGCCGGTAGCTCGATGACTGGTTTCTCGACGTTCATTCGGTACAAAACAAAGTTTCGGCCAATCACTTGCACCACTTCGGCGTCTATCATGGTGGCGAGTTCGAGTGAGAGTACCTTGATATCGGCCTCATTATTCTTGAGTAAGCGCAATTTGATTAATTCGCGCGCCTCTAGTGCTTCGCTGACGGCGTTTGCCACTGCCTCGGTGAGGCCGCCTTTACCGACATGCATGATGGGGTCGAGAGGGTTGGCGAGACCCCTTAAATAGGCACGCTGCTTGCTTGATAACATATTCTTTCACCTCCTCGATAACTGCATTAACAAGAAAAAATACCAAGGGCACGACCCTTGGTATTGCTGGTTCGCTATGGTGGGAGCAACAGGGCTCGAACCTGTGGCCTCTACCGTGTCAGGGTAGCGCTCATCCCAACTGAGCTATGCCCCCAGCGCTTATGATTATAACGCCTGCGCCCGGGCTTTGTCAACCAGAAGAGTTGCGCCAAATACGGGCTATATTACAAGCTAGTTTGCCAAGTGACAGGCCACATAATGCTCCGGGCGTACTTCCCGCCACTCGGGGGCATCAACTCTACAGCGCGCCACAGCCACGGGGCATCTAGTGTGAAAACGACAACCGGCGGGTGGGTTAATGGGGCTTGGTATATCGCCCTCTAATGGTATGCGCGTTCTCTTGCGCCCTGGGGACGGCTCTGGAATAGCCGAAAGCAGGGCCTGCGTATAAGGATGAAGAGGGGACTTATACATTTCGGCCGAAGAAGTCATCTCGACCATTTTGCCCAAGTACATAACACCAACGCGGTCTGAGATATGCTTTACGACACTCAAGTTGTGGGCAATAAAAAGATAGGTAAGGTCAAATTCTTGTTGTAGATCCTCTAGGAGGTTGAGAATCTGTGACTGAATAGAGACGTCTAGGGCCGAGACTGGTTCGTCACAGACGATAAGTTTGGGGTTTAAGGCTAAGGCGCGGGCTATTCCGATGCGCTGTCTCTGCCCGCCGCTGAATTCATGTGGGTAGCGGCGAAAGTGGTAGGAGGCTAGGCCGACAATGGACAATAGTTCCTTGGTGCGGGCTTCTTGACTGGCGCGGTCACCAATGCCATGCACAAGTAAGGGCTCGCCAATAATCTGCCCGACGGTGAGGCGTGGATTTAAGCTAGAATAGGGGTCCTGAAATATGATTTGCATGTCTCTGCGTTTTAGACGCATGTCGCGTTTGTTAAGGGCATAAATGTTCGTCCCCTCGAATTCAACCCTCCCCGCAGTTGGTTCGTGCAAGCGGAGAATGGTGCGGGCGACGGTAGTCTTTCCACAACCACTTTCCCCTACTAGTCCTAGCGTTTCGCCGCGGCGGATGAAGAAACTGACATCATCGACCGCCTTTAGGTGATTGACTACCCTGCGGAAAAGACCTGCGCGCACGGGGAAAAACTTGCTGAGGCTCTCCACGTTGAGCAGTACATCATTGGTGTTAGTCATGCGGACACCTCCTGTGGGGCACTAGGGGATAAGGGGAAGAAACAGCTAACCTTGTGTGTGGGGCTTGTCTCCATAAGCTCGGGCGCTTCGTTACGGCATTTATCTTCTGCGTAGGCGCAACGCGGATTAAAGCGGCAGCCAGTGGGCATGTACAGAGGGTGGGGGACGACCCCCTCAATGACGTACAAACGACTGCTATCTCCTGTGAGCTTTGGTATCGAATTGAGGAGCCCCTCTGTGTAGGGGTGTTGAGGCGAATTAAACAGGGTGAGAGTATCTGCTTCTTCGACAATCTTGCCGGCATACATGACTATGACGCGGTCGGCAGTTTCGGCCACCACGCCGAGATCATGGGTAATGAGCACCACGCTCATTTCTAGTTCATCGCGGAGTGACTTTATTAGCTCGAGTATTTGAGCTTGAATCGTTACGTCAAGCGCAGTTGTAGGCTCGTCGGCAATGAGTAATTTAGGGTTGCAGGCGAGAGCCATGGCGATCATTACTCTTTGGCGCATGCCTCCCGAGAGTTGATGGGGGTACTCTTTGGCTCGCCGCTCGGGCGCGGGAATGCCCACCTTCTTAAGCATTTCTACCGCCTTGGCCAAGGCCGCCGCCTTGCTGAGACCCTGATGCAGAGCGACCGTCTCGGCTACTTGGTCGCCGACGGTAAAGACAGGGTTTAGGCTGGTCATCGGTTCTTGAAAGATCATCGAAATCTCATTGCCGCGAACTTTTTGCATTTCTTTATCTGTCAGTTGCAGCAAGTTTCGGCCTTCGAGAGAGATACTAGTCGCGTCAATGCGCCCTGGGGGGATGTTAATAAGTTGCATCACCGAGAGCATAGTGACGCTTTTGCCGCACCCGCTCTCGCCCACAATGCCAAGCGTTTCGCCTTTACTAACATAAAAGCTGATGCCATCAACGGCAGGCACAAGGTTGCCGTCTTTGTCCTTGAAGGTGGTTCTTAAGTTGGTTACTTCTAACAGTTTCTCGGTCAATCTCGTATACCTCCTTGCGAAGATTACTAGGCCTTGCTCTGGTAGGTCCTAAAATATAAGTGAAGCGAAAAAAAGACAGTAGGCGTAGGTGTGGCCGAAGGCGCATAAGGTGAGTACATCACCTTGATCTAGTCTGGCGAAGTAAATGACGAGCCAGGCGACTAGGGCACTTGCTGTCATGAGAGAAAGGCCTAGGAAGCCCGGAAGGAGAACCCTGCCCGCATAAGACTTAGCGACAGTGAGCAGAAGAAAGCTGAAGACCACCACCAGCGCCATGTAGTGCGCGTAACGCAGGGGGGGTAGCAGGGCGAGAAGACCTGCCACAGGGAGCAAGATGAGTGCTGAAAGTGCGGTGAGGGCGAGAGCACCCACCATGACGGAAGCTAGGGTGTAGAAGGCGTCGATGAAGGGGCTACTTGGATCTAGCCCGAGCCGGGCAGCGAAGGGTTTCTTAGCTATGTGGCTTTCTTCGGTGTACATTACGGCCAGTTCTTCCCCGTGCATTTCATAAAATAGGATGATGTTTTTATCGTTGCCATGTACTCTGGCGTCAAACTTATGGCCGCCACTTTGTGTTACCGGCCCGTGTTCTAGCATCTGCCCTGAGGCGTCAAGGGTGAGGTGGTAGGCTTGGAAAACGCCAGAGGCGTTGTTTAACCAAACTAGGGTATGCCCGTCGCCGTGATTCTTAGCTATCGCTAACGCAGCGCTGTGGCCGCTTAGTTCCATTATAGTAGTTGAGGTAAGGGCTTCGCCCTGTGACGCTAATTGTCCGGAGATTAACCTGCTTTGTCCGACTTGCCCGCGGCTAAGCGAAGGGCGCAGCCAGAAATACTTGGCGGAACCATCTGCCATTAGCGCTAGCAGGGGCAAATCATCGACATCTCGGCCTGTTTCGCCGATTGTGGCCAGAAGGGTGGCCTGGCGGCCCTCTAGGTCGATGCGCATGTAGCGCACTGCGGCGTGTACAACGAATTCTTGCTTGTATAATAGATGAATTACTCCGGCGTGAACCAGAAGAGAAGGCAGGCGGTCCTGTAGGCCGCCAAAAGTGAGCTGCCTAGGGATGGTGGGGGCCGCGCTGTCCACCTTGAGAGTGGAAAAGAAGACCCCTGCCGTGCTAGGGCTGCCACCTGTCCAAGCTAGGTACAGGTTGCCGAATTCATCCTGGGTGGTGGTTAGATCGGCTATGAAGTGGGGGCTTTGCGTGACCAGCAGTGGCGGTGAGCCAGCAACTTGCAGCCACAAGTAGGAGTAATCGTTTTGGCGCTCATGCCAGACGAGGGCCCAAGAGGCTTGAAATGCGGACAAACCATACCCCACCAGGCCCCTAACGGGGACGCTGGCAGTCTCCCTTTGGCCCCTCTCGGCCACAACTAAGGCCGTAACAGCTGGGTTTAAGGTGGCGACGATGAGGCCTCCATGGTCGGGCATGGCGCTACTAAAGCCGTGTTGACGGCTGCCGGCAGCAAACTTCTGCGGTGTAGACCAGTTCGGCCACTCTTCCGTTAGGGCACGATTGGCTGAAAGAAATAGAAGTGTGGCAAAGAGCCCGCTAAAGACGGCCAGAAAGGCGAGTAGGCGGAGTAGGCGCCTACTTAGTGGCACGAGGGTCTAGGGCGTCGCGCAAGCCATCGCCCACATAGTTAAAGGCCAGCACAGTTACAAAAATAAAGATTCCTGGGATAGTTGTAATCCACGGCGCACTTCTTAAGAGGGGGCGACCACCATTGAGAATGGTGCCCCAGCTCGGCGGTGTGGTCACTCCGAGGCCCAGGAAGCTTAAGCCAGACTCAGTGAGAATGGCGCCACCAATACGCAGTGAAGCATTAACTATAATCGGCGCCATAGTGTTGAGGAGTACATGGGTAAAGACGATGCGCGAATCGGTGGCACCAATGGCCTTAGCCGCTTCCACATAATCCATTTCTCTAAGTGATAAAAACTGGCCGCGTACGAGGCGGGCCAGGCCTGGCCAGGAGGTGGCACCGATGACGATCATGATGTTCATGATGCTGCGGGGCAAGACAGCGATGATGGTCAAGAGGAGGAACATGGTGGGGAAGGAGGCGACAATTTCGGTGAAGCGCATAAGCACGTCGTCAATGATGCCCCCAAAGTAGCCAGAAATGGCGCCTACGACGGTGCCAAGCACGATGGCAATACCTGCCGCGGCAAAGCCCACGCTGAGACTGATGCGGCTACCCCAGATGACGCGGCTAAAGAGATCGGCGCCGATTCTGTCCGTGCCGAACCAGTGCTCTGCGGAAGGGGGCTGACTAATTTTAGTAAAATCCATGTGATCGTAGTGGTAGGGTGCAACCCAGGGTGCCAGTATGGCCATGCCGTAAAGGACAATGAGAATGCCAAGGCTTACCATGGCCAGTTTGTGGCGGCGGAAACGGCGCCAGACCATTTGGACGTAAGTCTCTTCTTTGGGCATCAGTTTCGCTGCGGCCGGGGCAGGTGTCACCTGCTGGGGCATTAATTTTGCTTCCATATCTGTCACCGCCTCTAATTGTATTTGATGCGTGGATCAACAGCTAGATAGAGCATGTCGGCGATAAAAGAACCAAGAACCATCATGGAGGCGCCTAAGAGGTTGAAGGCCATGATAACTTGGTAGTCTCTTTGCATAACCGCATTCCAGCTTAAGAGACCCACGCCCGGCCAAGCAAATATTGTTTCAATGATGACCGAGCCGCTAAAGAGTATGGGTAGTTCAAAGCCGAGCATGGTGACAAGGGGGAGGAGTGCGTTTCGGAAGGCGTGTTTTAGGATGACCTTGCGCTGCGATAATCCCTTGGCTTTTGCGGTGCGCACATAGTCTTGGTTGATGACATCGAGCATGCTCGCGCGCATGTAACGTGTAATGCTTGCCAAATTACCGAAACTAACCACGGTCAAAGGCAAGATTAAGTAGCTTGTTCTGTCCACAATAACTGCCCAGAGCCCCTCAGTCGCGACCGTCACGCCATAACTAGACATACCTGCGGTCTGAATAAAGGGGAAGCGCAGTCCCACATAGTAGAGGAGTAGCAGCGACAGCCAGAACTGTGGCATGGACTGCCCTAAGAAGGCGTAGAAGGTCACGATATGGTCAAACCAGGAATATTGTTTGACCGCCGATATTATACCGATAGGAATGGACAAGGCGTAGATGATGATCAGGGTAAGGAAATTAAGAAAAAGAGTAGCAGGCAGGCGTGCCGTGATCATATCTAGCACCTTTTCGCCAGTGACGAAGGAGCGGCCTAAATTCCCCTGCAGGACTTGGCTGGCCCAGATGACATACTGGACGTGAATAGGTTGGTCAAAGCCGTAGATGGCGGAAATGCGCGCCTTTTCCTCGGCGGTGGCTAGGCGGTCGGTCATGAGGTCCACCGGGTCGCCTGGCGCGATGTGCATAATGGCAAAAGAGACTAGGCTTATGCCAACGAGGAGAATGAGCATTTGTGAAAAACGTCGTGCGATATACCCAAGCAAGTACAACACCCTTTCCTCGCAGAATAGATTGTCAGAGTAACGGGCAGGGAGCGACCCTGCCCGTTACTCTTAGACTGAATTTTGCCTTACTATCTCAAAGTAGCTGGGTCGATGAACCACTTCTCAAAGTGAGTGGTGCCAATCTCTGTCCAGACTATCCCGCGGATGCGATTGACATGGGCGGCGATGTTGTTGCGATTGTAGAGGAAGACGTAGGGCAAGTCGCGATTTAGGATCTCTTGAATCTCCCAGTAGATTTTGCGGCGTTCCTCTTGGTTAAAGGTGGCGCGCCCTCTCTCAATGAGTCTGTCAACGGCGGGGTTTGAGTACCCTACGTCGTTAAAGCCCATGAGCACGCCCTCGGCATTGAAGCCTGATGTGGAGTGGAAGAAGATGAAGTTGTCGGGGTCAATGCCTAAATTCCATCCCCATTGGTAAATCTCAAACTGCCCGGTGTCTAGCTTGCCGAAGTACACAGAGATCTCGATAAGCTCTATGCGCATATCTACTCCGACAGCGCGCCATTGGTTGCGAATGATGTTGAGCATATTCTCGCGGGTTTGGTCGCCAGACGCGCTGATAAGCTCGAATGTGAGACGCTGACCGGCGGCATTCATGCGGATGCCGTCAGTGCCGATGCGACTCCAACCGGCTTGGTCGAGTAGCTGACGGGCCTTCGCTTGGTTGAAAGGATAGGTGTAGAGGTTGGGATTGTGGGCCCACGATACGGGCGGCTTGTCGCCGTGGATAACGGTGCCGTAGCCCTTGAAGAGGGTCTGGACCATGCCCGGGCGATCTAGCGAGTACATAAGTGCTTGGCGCACTCTTAGGTCACGGAAGATCGGGTGATCTTGCTTCATGCCGATGTGCCAGTAGCCGTTTTGCTTAACTTCTCTAAACTGCAGTCTATTGGCGTGGGTTCTGCGCACGCGCTCGATGTCATCGACGGGGATGCTGCCCATATAGTCAATCTGGCCTGCTTCTAGTGCCACTAGTTGGGCTTGTGTGTCGGGAATAATGCGGAAGCGCACGCGCTGAATGTATGGCTCCTGGCCAGCCCAGAAGTAGTTGGGATTGCGGTTTAGTACAACTTGTTGCTGAGGTAGCCAACTGCCGAAGTGGTAGGGGCCGGTGCCGATGGGACTGCGACTATTGGGGTGCTCGCGCAGCCTGGCTACCGGGTGCCCTTGGAAGATATGGCGAGGAATAATGCCGATAAAGAGTTTGCTAAGGAGAGAGGCATCAACTTCGCTTAAACGCATGACTAGCGTATGGTCGTCGGGTGTAGTAATCTCGCGCACTGCCCTGAAATCGCGTCGGCGTACGCCGGTGTAGTCGGGATGCATAATGGTGTCGTATGTAAACTTGATGTCTGCGGCAGTGAGGGGTTTGCCATCATGCCACTGTACACCACGGCGAATGCGGAAGGTGAGTGTCAAGTTATCAGCTGAGACAGTCCAGTCTTCCGCGAGGTCGCCCGTAATCTCTAGGCGCTCATTGGTGCGCAGGAGGCCGCTGTGAATCATGCTAATAACAAAATTGCTGGCGGTATCAGTGCTTAAGAGGGGGTTTAGGGTAGTGGGGTCACCGCTTAGTGCGTAGACCATTTCTCCCCCGACGCGAGGCTCCACAGGTGATGTTATGGCAACGGTGTTGGTCGCGGCATTCCACTCGACATTGCTGCCAAGGGTCTCTGCCACAAAGCGGCCCGGGACCATAGTGCGGCCACTGATTATCTGCGGGGCAACGTCAATGTTAACTGGCGCGCCGTTGACGAAGGCCATTCGTTGGCCTATGGGCAGGGTAACGGTGATATGGCCTCTAGTACCGCGCACGGTAGCCGTTCTTTCGTCCCACTCCACGGTAGCGCCTAGGGACTCAAAGATAGCGCGGAAAGGAACTAGGGTGCGTCCGCCGCGAATTTCAGGGGCGACATCGGTCACCAGGGCTCGGCCATTGACCGTTACCGCAATGCGCGGTGACGCGGTCGCGGGTGGGGCTTGGTAGCTCAAGAGTATACCGCACAAGAGCGTGGCCACGACCAGGATGCCTAAAGCTTTTCTTGACATTAACAGACCTCCTCTTCTTGACTCTGGAACTGCCTTTGATAGAAGCGACACCATGCCATCGCAGGTCCCTGTTCCTTAATTTAGATATACGCCTTGGTAGACGTTAATCCTGATAGAAGTGTGAATTTCGCGAAAAAAGCATTGAAAAGTAAAAACTCATAAATATGCGAGCTATATAGCATAGTGCTGAGTTTAACACAAAAAAGTCCTTGATGCAACAGAGAATTGCATCAAGGACAAATGCGATTTTATGCATGCTTATGCATATATGTGCAGAATATTGTGATTAGTCGCCTCCCAGCGTCATGGCTTTAGGGCAGTCTAGTGCCTGACATGCCAACGTTCAGGGTGAACTGAGCCTGTAGGAGACCAAATAACGCCCTGCACCCGATTGGCGATCGCTGTAACTCCGGTGCGCTGGAACAGCCAGAAGTAGGGCAGCTCGCGATTGAGGATGACGTCGATTTGCTGGTATATACGGCGGCGCTCAGCCATGTCGAGGGTGGCTCGGCCGGCATCGATAAGGGCATCAACCTCCGCATTGCGGAATTGCGGGTCGTTAAAGCCGAGGGTGCGTCCAGCAGGGCTACGTGCAGCCTGAGAGGAGTGGAAGAAGCTGAACGGGTCGGGATCGACACCTAGTGACCACCCGCTCACGACTAAATCGAAGCGCCCGTGTTCCCAACGGTCAAGGAGGACCGACCATTCTAGAATTTCTTCAATTGTTTCTACGCCGATGCGTCTCCAATAGCTGGCCATTAAGGTCACGACGTCGGTGCGAATGACATTGCCGGAATTTGTCTTGAGACGCAGGGTCAAACGCTGGCCGTCTTTCATACGCACGCCATCGCGGCTACCCGCCGGTACGCGCCAGCCCGCGGCATCCAGTAACTGCCGTGCTCTAACTGCGCTATGGGTGTATTCGTTAAGTCCCTGTGCGCCAAAAGCCCAGGAAGTGGGAAGTTGGTGGCTGTGGATAACGCGGCCGCGGCGGTCAAGCACAGTTGCGATCATGGCTTCGCGATCGAGGCCTGTCACTAGTGCTTCGCGCACCCGGCGGTCGCTTAAAATGGGGTGGTCAAGATTGACGGAGACATAGTCGTAAGCATGACTTGGCACTTCCCTAAAGTAGGCGCGATTGGCGTGGTCGCGCAAAATGCGGTCGATGTGGTCGGTCATGAGGGCGCCGAACCAGTCTATGTCGCCGTTTTCCCAGGCGGCCTGCATAACGTTTAGGTCAGGGTAGTTTCTAAAGATGACTGTTTCGATATAGGGGCGTGGCGACTGGAAAAACTGAGGGTTGCGTGTCATTTCGACAAACTGACCGGATACCCAGCGTGACAGTAGGTAGGGTCCGTTGGCGAGGGGGTTGCGGTTAAAGGCATGAGCGCGAAGTTCTCTTACTGGGACATTGCCGAGCACATGGTGCGGCAGTAGCCCTAGGCCGATGTTGAACAAGAAGGGGGCATCAACTTGCCGCATCTTGAAATCGACAATGCGGTCGTTGACGACAACGATCTCTTGCACATGGCGGACGGCACCGCGCCGTGGTCCATCGTAGTCGGCATGTATGATTGAATCGAAGGTGAACTTGACGTCGCGTGCAGTAACGGGAACGCCGTCCTGCCACTTGGCGTTAGGGTTCAGCCAAAAGCGCCAGGTCAGTGTGGCGGGGTCCCATGCCCAACGGTCGGCGATGGCGTTCATGGGCTCGAGGTTCTCGCTTAGCCTGACAATCCCCCAGTTGGTGCGTAAGTGGATCGCAGCCGAAGCTGTGTCGGAGGAGAGTATGGGGTTAAGAATGACTGGGTCCGCAGTGGCGCCAAATACCATGGAGCCGCCCACTCGAGGGGCAACATAGGGGGTGTGGTTGACCGTTACCGTCACTGCGCCGTCCCAAGTAACTTCTGCACCTAGCGCTTCAGCCACAAAGCGCAAGGGAACCATGGTCCTTCCCCCGACAATGGCGGGGGGTACCTCTAGTTGTCGCGATGGACCGTTTACCCAAGCGGTGCGGTTGCCAATTTGCAGCACCACAGCCGATTCCCGCCGATAGGCGTTAATGGTGCTAGTGGCGTCTTCCCAGTGGACCTGTGCGCCGAGCGCTTCAAAGATGGCGCGCATGGGCACAAGGGTGCGTCCTTGCTCAATGCGTGGAGGCACTTCCATGGGTAGGGGCCTACCATTAATGAGGACGCGCCAGGGAGAGTTTGCTTGGGCGAAAGACAGGCCACTGAACAGTGCGACGACCATGAGAACGGCGAGAAGGCTGGCTAGGAATCGTTTGGGCACAATTAATCACTCCTCTATTTGTTTTTGGGCAATGCCCCACTGGCAGGTTTTTGCGACAGGAAAAAAGTTCTTGTGCATAACATTTTAGCAACACAACAGGCCTTATAGTATTGAATATTGAGAAAGTAACAAAAACTTAATGTGATGATCGCAATTTCGACAATATTTGTGCAAGTTCCTGCATGTCGCTGCATATACTAAACAGGCATTAAGCAAAGGAGGTGTGGCCTTGGCAGAGAGGCGCGTTATGGTGACTATTTTATTGGTGGTGGTGCTATTTATCACATCACTAGGGGTGGGGAGTGCGATGCCACCGGCACATCGCATTGTCATTAATCTGCCAGCCTACCGGCTTTATCACTACGTAGGCGATGGGCGGGCAGGCGTGTACGATATTTCTATCGGCCATGTATCCACGCCTACCCCGGTAACGAGCAGTAATAGGCGCTTTGAGATTTTTCAAATGGTAAAAAACCCTGTGTGGCGTAATCCGCGTACGCGTCAGCTGGTGCCGCCTGGGCCTAGTAACCCTCTTGGTACGAGATGGCTCGGTCTCATGAAAATTGACAGGGTAGTGCTCACCGGGCGCGAAACATGGGAAGCTTTGGCGCGTCAGTACAGAACCACGGTGACAGAAATATTGCGGGCCAACAACCTGCGCCAAGGTGCTGTGGTACGGGCGGGGCAGGTGGTGGAGATTCCTTATCACAATGGCTATGGTATTCATGGCACTAATGTACCTTTATCCATCGGTACGGCAGTATCGCTTGGCTGCATGCGCATGCGGAATGCAGACGTAGAAAGACTCTTTGACGCCTTGCCTAGTGGTCGTCGCGTTCCGGTAACAATTCTTTACGAGCCCTGGCGCGAGTACCGCGACTTGGTCTCTTTGGAGCCCTACATCGAAGTATTCTTTGATGTATATCGACGAGTGCCTGACTGGAGCGCAGGACTCACGGCAGCTGCGGCTCGCATCAATGCACCCATTTCGAGATGGCAACTCGAGGCGTTGCTGCAGCGATTTACAGGTTCGCACATCTTAAGTCACAGTCCCTTGGTGCACAACAACAACACCTTGGTCATGGTCGGTGCGCGCCATGTAGAGGGAGAATTCTACTTGCCGCCGAGAGTGGTGGAGCAGATGCTAGGGGTCGAGTACCGTGCCGTCTACGGGGAGCATTTTCTGGGGGAGTGGCGGCTAAAGGAACGAGATATCTACCATAAGGAGACGGGGGTCCTGGTGTCGGCCCGTGTCATTTCGGAAATAGCAGGTAGAGCCTACTTCTTCGATGAGCTACGCAACACGCTTGAATTTTCCGTAACACGACTGGCTGTTCAGGGTAATTTTCTTGGTTATAATCGTGTTTTGCTGCATCATGATGCTGGTCCGATGGTTGCTGTGGCGGATGTAGCGCCTCATCTCGGTCTTGCAGTGCAGGGGGCGCAAGAGGGACGAGTGCGAGTGGGGGGCCTTGAGTTAGTTGGTTTGTCTTTTGGTGAACAGACTTTTGTCTGTTTGCGCGAACTGCGCAGGCTGCCCCTAAACGCAGAGTGGGACCCGCGAAGCGGCTTGCTAGCCATCAGTCACAGGCGGTAGTCATGGCTTGTCCTAGGCATCAGTTAGCTCTGATGCCTTTTTTTCGTTAAGGCTGTTATAATGAAATTGGGAACTCGCAGGACTTAGAAAGCGTCATTATATAAAGCGGTTCAGATAAAGCGGTTGAGAAAGGGCGTGGCAGTATCTTGCGCTCTCATGAAGATGACAGAGAATTAGTAGCTAAGTCTCTAAGGGGAGATACCGAGGCTTTTCGGACGATTGTGGAACGCTATCAAGAACGAGTGTACAATGTGGCCTTTCAAATGACTGGCAGCCATGAAGATAGCTTGGATCTCGCCCAAGATAGCTTTTTGCGGGTTTTTCGTGCGCTCAGCAGTTTTAAGGGTGATAGTTCGCTTGGCACTTGGATACATCGCATTGCCCATAATATTGTGATTGATGAGCTCCGCAAGCGCCGTAGGCGCCCTGTTGTAGCCATGAGTACGGATACCGTAGTGATTACAGAGGACGGCGAACACATGCTTGAGTGGAGCGCACCTATGGATGAGGCTCCTGAAGAGCAGTTGTTGCGCGCGGAAAAGAAGCGCGAAATTGAGCAAGCTCTGCAAAGAATTTCGCCCGAACATAGGTCGGTTCTCGTCATGAGAGACATTGAAGGTTTGACGTACGAGGAGGTTGCGGAAGTGCTGGGCCTTAACGTCGGTACAGTAAAATCGCGCCTCAATCGGGCGCGTTTAGCGTTACGAGAAAAACTCAAGGTAATGGAACAAGGCACAGGAATGCGGCGTCTAATAGAACAGAAGGGGGGGTAGTAGATATGAACTGCACTTGGGTCAAAAACAATCTCTGCGACATATTGGACGGTCTACTGCCTTCTGACACTGAGGAACAGTATCAGGAGCACTTGGCTGACTGTGCTGAATGCCGCATGTTGCTGGCAGAAATTGCTCTCGACCAGCAAGCCTTGACTAGTTTGCCCCGTGTGTCTCCACCCGCCGAACTGATTGCCGGTGTACTAAGCGCTATTCGCCAGCCTGTAAAAAAAGCTCTCTGGCCATTTTTTGCCCCTCGCTTTGCCCCTGTAGCCGCCGCGCTAGCGATTATGGTCCTAGGTCTCAATTTCTGGATGGCCTACTTTCCCCATCCGTCAGCGACTCGCGAATCGGCCCTGATTGAGACGCAGATGGCGCCGCGCCTGTTTGTGGCCGGAGGCGAGGAACCGGATTCAGAAGCCCCTGCAGCGACGGACAAGAGAATGGGCACAGCATCGCTAGATGCCGCCAGCGAAAGTGCCCTGCCAGAGCGGCCCTCGTTCCTCCTTGTATCATCTGCGCTCGGTGGCAGTATTTTCGTGGTGTGGGGTGCCATCGTCTTAGTCTGGTATAAGCGTTCGTAGGAACACATGCTTCATTGTTAATGCGACAGCGGGGACGGTTCTTTTTGTCGGTTTTTGCGACAAAAAGAACCGTCCCCGCTGTCGTGCCGTCCCCGCTGTCGCTAATGTTGGGTAAAGTTTGCATACGCCCTTGTCGTGACATGGTAAAAGCATGTAATATTGTAACCAGAGCTAAGTTGTAAGGGGGTATTTTATGATCAATTTGCAGACAACGGCCTTCCTAGATATTAAACTAGGTGACGGGCAACTGTCTTTTGGCGAGAGCGTAAAATCAGTGGAACCGGCTTGCCGTACGTTAGATGAAGCGCGCTATGCCTTTCTGGACGCCGAAGTAGCTGGAAGAACAGATCTATACTACATGTATCGCGACGTGGCGCGGGAGATTGATCGTGCTCACCTGGCTAAGTATGGTCTACGTTTTGACATCACCGTCATTATGCCTGGGCTTATTGGGCAAGAATTTAACAAGACTGTGGGGCATTATCATCCCGTCAAGAGTGGGACTACATACACCTATCCAGAAGTGTACGAAGTGCTCTCTGGCGAGGCGACATATCTTTTGCAGCGCCCAGGGCCTCTGGTGGGTAGAGTGGCAGACGCTTATGTGGTTGTAGCGCGAGCAGGCGACAAAGTCGTTATTCCGCCCGGGTATGGACACATCACCATTAACGCCAAAAGCGTCCCGCTGGTGATGACGAACTGGGTAGCGGCCGATTTCGCTTCGGTGTATGGCGAGATTAAGGACCTCCGCGGGGGAGCATACTACCTGCTAGAAAAGAACTCTACTTCTCTGTGGATGCCTAATCCCCGGTATACGGGACTGCCTGCTTTGCGGTTTAGGGCTCAAGAAGACTATGCTCAATTTGGCCTAAAGGCCAGTGAGCCTATGTACAAGCTGATTTTCGAGTCTCCAGAAAACTTGCGCTTCCTTACACATCCCGAAGAATTTGCTTGGGTAGAGTAGGAGATTCGCGTTTTCGTAGGCTTAGGCCACCGCACCCACAACGCCCGCCTGTGCACCTAGCAAGGCGGGCATTATCTTTACCCCCCGTCATACGCAACCTGTAAGGCTTTCTGCAGGTCAGCGGGGTTTGTAGTATACTAGCTTTAGTGATGATGTAGGATGGTGAGTTTATGCCGCGCTTATTTTTGTTGGACGGATTCTCCCTAGCTTTTCGAGCTTTTTACGCCATAGACGTAGGGTTATCGACCAAGGATGGTCGTCCTACCAACGCCATATATGGTTTTGCGCTCATGCTCAACAAGCTGATTGAACACTACAAGCCAGAATACATGGTGGCAGCCTTTGACCGTGGGCAACCTGTGGCCAGACTAGAGCGATACGCTGCCTACAAGGCGCAGCGTCCCAAGGCGCCTGAGGAATTGAGCCAGCAAATGGACTCCATCAAAGAGCTGCTCGCAGCATTCGGATGCCAAATATTAGAAGTAGAAGGCTACGAGGCGGATGATGTCATCGGCACTCTGACGGCAAGGGCTGAACAGGCGGGTATTCAGAGTGTGATTGTTACGAGTGACCGTGACAGCCTGCAGCTCGTTAGTCCACATGTTAAGGTTTTACTGACTAAGAAGGGTGTAAGCGAGACTGAACTTGTGGGTGAAAGTGAAGTGCGCGCCAAGTACGGCCTTGCTCCCGCCCAATTGATCGAGCTCAAAGCTTTTATGGGCGACCCCTCAGACAATATTAAGGGAGTCAAGGGCATTGGTGAAAAGACGGCCCTCGCCCTTGTGCAGGAGTTTCACAGCGTGCAGGGTGTCTATGACAACATTGCCAATGTTAGCAAGGTAAGAGTGCGAGAGCTCTTGCAGGCAGGGCAGGAAGACGCTATGCTCAGCAAATTTCTCGCGACCATTGTCAGGGATGTCGCGTTCGATTTCGCCATGGAGGGCCTCTTGCCTAGAGAAACAGATGTCGCACGCTTAGCCATGCTGTACCGGGAGGTAGGGCTGAGTAGCTTGCTCTCACGGCTTCTAAGTCAGGCGCCTGCCCCCCTGCCTCCCGTTAATGACTCTCTTGTGGGAGAGGTGGTAGTGGCCAAGACGGCGGAGGACCTGACAGCCTATATTGCACAGATTGACACGGCACGGCCAGTGGCCCTGTTTAAATCCGCGCCGCATTTCTTTGTGCTGGCTACTGGGAACCGCGCTCTAGCTGTGGAGACTCTAGGGCAGACTCTGCCGCCTAGCATGGAGAGGCTTCTGGCTGATGCTCGTCTGACGTGGGTAGTGAGCGGCTACAAGGAGCTCTTGGTGGACTTTAATAGGCGTGGCCTCACCTGGGCGGGTGAAGTTTTTGATATCGAGCTAGCAACCTACCTGCTCGACCCCACCCGTTCAAGCTACAGCGTGGGAGAGCTGGTGACACATTATCTAGATAAAACGATGGCTGACGATGCACAAGCTTTTGCTCTCCTCGCCCTAGAGCCAGTTTTAAGGGCGCAGCTTATCGAAAAAGAGCTTATCGACTTGTACAGTCAAGTCGAGCTGCCTCTTAGTCGGGTGCTGGCTGAAATGGAGATCACCGGCATTGCGGTCGACAGTGGGGTTTTGCGAGAGATGGCCTGGCAAGCGAACCTGCGCCTTAAAGAAATCGTTACGGACATTTATGTTTTGGCGGGGGAGGAGTTTAACATCAGTTCCCCGAAGCAACTAGGGGTCATCCTCTTTGAAAAACTGAAGTTGCCCACTTCTAAAAAGACCAAAACCGGTTACTCCACCGATGCCGATGTCTTAGAGTCTTTAGCAGATCAACACCCTTTAGTCGGTAAGATACTTGAGCACCGTACGCTGGCCAAGCTGCATTCAACTTACTTGGAGGGACTACAAAAAGTAATTTCTCCTGTAGGCAGGATTCACACTACTTACAACCAGACCGTAACCGCAACTGGGCGTTTGAGCAGCACAGAACCTAATTTGCAGAACATCCCCATCAGGCTGCCCGAGGGTCGGCTTATCCGCAAAGCCTTCAAGCCAGGGGCTAAGTTTACCCACATTTTAGCGGCTGATTATTCCCAGATTGAGCTACGCATCCTAGCGCATCTATCCAAGGACCCGATCTTGACCGCTGCTTTTTTACAGGGTGAAGACGTCCACCGCCGCACTGCCGCCGAAGTGTTCGGCGTAAGTCTAGATGAAGTCACCCCTAGCATGCGCGGGAGAGCTAAGGCCGTAAATTTTGGCATAGTCTATGGTATTAGTGATTATGGCCTGTCAAGGGACATCAAGGTAAGCCGCGCTGAAGCCAAGGCTTACATTGACAATTACTTCAAGCGCTATCGGGGCGTAAAGGAGTACATAGAGCGTACTATTGCCGAGGCCAGAGCTACAGGTTTTGTAACAACACTGCTGCATCGGCGGCGCTTTCTGCCCGATATCAATAGCAAGAACTTCACTTTGCGCTCTTTTGCCGAGCGCACGGCTATGAATACGCCCATTCAGGGGACTGCAGCGGATTTGATCAAGCTTGCCATGGTAAAAATTGCTAGCGAACTCAAGCTTAAGGGTCTTTGCTCGCGCATGATTTTACAGGTGCACGATGAGCTAGTTTTTGAGACGACCGAAGCAGAGCTAAGCTTCTTAGCGCCCCTCGTGTGCCAAGCCATGGAGACAGCACTGGCACTAAGCGTTCCCTTGCAAGTGGACTTTAAGATGGGCTTAAACTGGTACGATCTTCGTCCCCTGACTATGGATAGGGCCGAGGCTCCACATGCCTGAACTGCCCGAAGTTGAAACTATACGCCGTAGTTTGTTGCCACATCTTGTGGGCTTGCCTATCTTGGGGTGCGAGATTTACCTCCCCAAGTTGCTACAAAATCTCAGTGCAGAAGAGTTTAGCCAAAGCATTAGAGGTCGCCATGTAGAAGACATCTTAAGGCGTGGCAAGTACCTTGTGCTCAGGCTCTCAGGTGGATATACGCTGGTGGTTCATTTGCGCATGACCGGGCAGTTGCGGTTTGTTCACGAAGATGCGCCGTGCCCGCCACATACGCATATTGTGCTTAAGTTTGCGGCAGGAATGGTGCTGCGTTACACTGACATTCGTCAGTTTGGTTACTGGTTTTTGGCCCCGGATAGCGGAATCGAGCAGGTGGCACGCCTAGAGCGGCTCGGTGTAGAGCCGCTAGCTCTAGATTTTACTGTTGGGCATCTCGAGGCGCTATTGCGCGGTCGTAGGGGTAAGATTAAGGCAGTGCTGCTTGACCAAGCGCGAATAGCGGGAGTAGGTAACATTTATGCCGACGAAGCCCTGTTTGGGGCTGGTCTGCACCCTGCGCGTGCTGCCGGTAGCCTTGCCCCGGAGGAAATTGCGCGTTTGCATAGGCACTTGCAGGAGGTGCTGAATCAAGGTATTCTTATGCGTGGCACTACTCTGCGCGACTATGTCGATGGCTCTGGCGAGAGTGGCGGTTTTCAGCATAAACTAAAAGTATATGGGCAGAAGGGCCAGCCTTGCTCAAAATGTCAGACGCCAATTGCACGCTTGGTCATCGCAGGTAGGGGCACGCATCTCTGCCCCAACTGTCAGGTATAGGGCAACGAGAAGGGGAGAGAGGGCATGGCAGTTCTTATTGGCATAACCGGGGGTATCGGTACAGGCAAGTCGACGGTGGCGGGTATGTTAGCCGCACTTAAAGTCCCCATCGTAGACGCCGACAAAGTCGCGGCTGAATTAATGCAGCCCGGTGAGGACGTATATAACGAAGTAGTGACTCACTTTGGGCGTACCATACTGCGACCAAATGGCATGATTGACAGGGCGAAGCTAGGAGCCCTTGTTTTTGCCGACGGCGAGAAGCGGCGCTTACTCGAGAGCCTGTCTCATGGCAGGATATGGTCTGAAATGATGGAAATATTTCGCTCGCTAGAAGTCGTGGGGCATTGCGCAGTAGCTTTTGAAGTGCCCCTCTTATTTGAGGCAAAATTAAACCAACTTGTAGATGAAGTATGGGTGGTTGTGTGCACGCATGAGACCCAGCTCCAGCGTGTTATGGCGCGCGACCTCTCGGAAGAAGAAGCCCTGGTGCGCATGGCGACGCAGATGCCGCTAGCTGAGAAAATAGAACTTGCCCACAGGGTGATATACACCGAGGGTAGCCTTGGGGACACTAAGATGCAAGTGGAGCGCTACTACATGAGCATTTGCGGAGGCGAAAACTAAGCGTGCGTCGGTATGCCTTGTTGCTGACATTGGTCGCAGTCATGGTAGTTATGGCAGTACTCATCGCCCCGTCCCTGTGGCGCATTATCTACCCTTGGCCTTATCGAGACATAGTTCTGCGTTATGCCGAGCTACATGGCTTAGATCCCTTTCTAGTCGCGGCGGTCATACGGGTAGAGAGTAGCTTTAGAAGCAAGGCTGTATCGCCCAAAGGTGCGCGAGGGTTGATGCAAATTATTCCTACCACGGGGCAATGGATTGCCAGCCAAGTAGAGGTGCCAGATTACAGTGAAGATAGGCTCGACAACCCCGAGACTAACATTATGATGGGCACATGGTACTTAAGAAATCTTAAGGAACAGTTTGACGGCAACCTGGTCGTGGCGCTGGCCGCCTACAATGGAGGCAGAGGTAATGTCAAAAATTGGCTCAAAGAGGGTGTTTGGAGCGGCCAAGTGGCAGACATTGCGAGCATTCCCTTCTCAGAGACGCGACACTATGTTTGGCGCGTGCTGCGCATCCAACAAGTTTATCGCGAACTGTATGGCCGTAAAACACAATAATCTCCCTTGACACACGGACAGTTTGCTTGTAAGATAAGTATCGGCGGTTGAAGCCGAAGTGGTGGAACTGGCAGACGCGCTGCGTTCAGGGCGCAGTGAGTGAAAGCTCGTGTGGGTTCGAATCCCACCTTCGGCACCACTTACCTATTTTCAACGAGACATCAGCTGTCCGAGTGGCGGAACTGGCAGACGCGTACGTTTGAGGGGCGTATGGGAGACCATGTGGGTTCAAGTCCCACCTCGGACACCACAAAAAACTAACACCAGGTAATACTGGTGTTTTTTTACTATACAAAGGAAGAAAGAGGCGTTGTGTTAATGAGGCGCATTTTGTTTGCGGCTGTGATTGTGCTAGCTATACTTTCCCTCCTAGGTTGTCAGTCCCACTCGACTATACCAGCCCTCTTCACGGCACATTTTATTGATGTGGGCCAAGGCGACAGCATTCTCTTGCAGGCTGGTGCGCAGAACATACTTATCGATGCCGGTGACCGGGCGAGCGGTGCGCGGGTCGTTGCCTACTTGCGAGCCCAGGGCGTCCGCAAGATAGACCTCTTAATCGCGACTCATCCACATGCAGATCATATTGGGGGACTAGAAGAAGTGTTTCAGCAAATGCCAGTGGCGCGCATCATCGATTCTGGGCAAGTACATACCACGCAAACATTTTTAAACTACCTGAGGACAATTGACGACAAGAACATACCTTTCGAGACACCTGCTGGGCAGATTATCGAGTTGGCAGCCAATGTAGAGCTTAGGGTTATTGGTCCGCTCCGAGCTTATGATAACTTGAACGATGGTTCAGTGGTCGTCATGGTTAGGGCAGGGACGGTCAGTCTTTTGCTCACCGGCGATATGGAGAGTGACGCGGAGAGGGATCTGTTGCAGGCGGGGGGCTTGTCGGCTACAGTGCTCAAAGTCGGCCACCACGGCAGTAATACTTCGAGCACCACAGACTTTCTGCAGGCGGTGCGCCCAAGGGTAGCCATCATCTCGGTTGGAGCGGACAATTCGTTCGGCCACCCCTCCCCAGCCGTGCTTGCCCGCCTCAGGGAGGTAGGCGCTGACATCTACCGCACCGATAGACATGGCACTATAGTCCTCAGGACGGACGGGGAGACTTTTTCTATACGGACAGAGCGAAAATAACCTAGGGGGTTTTGGCGTGAAGATGATTGCCGTTGTGGATCGCATCGAGTCTCTGCAGGCAGTTCTTCTGCTCGGAGAAGAAGAGGTAAGGGTGTGCCTACCGTTGACTTGTTTACCGCCAATCAGCGAGGGGTCGGTACTCGACATTGCGATTACGCTCAATAAGTCCCAAGAAGAACAGCGACGATGCGAGGCTACCATGCTTATGCAAAAGTTAAAGCGACCGCGCACAGAGACATAAGTCGGGGTGCTTCGCGGTTTGTCGCGCTAAAATGCCTCATTTGTCTGAATTTAGCGAAATGTTTTTTGTCACTAAAGTAACTCCATGGCAGGAACTCACAATATGGGTGTGGTATTCACCCTAAAAGTTGAGACGTGGAGGCGAGTTAGATGCAAGAACAGAGTGTTTACTACTGCGTGGTGCACGGAGATCGAAGGGATATGGCCTTTTCTTCGGACCGTGCCAAGCAAGAAATGGTTAATGCCCTGGCGGAGTGCAAAGCTTTCTCTAGTATCCATGTGTATGCCTTTGCTTTTTTGGAGTCACAAGTCCACCTCGCACTACAGGGCACAAGTAAGGGCTGTGTTGAGGTGGTCTCTCGGCTCTGTCCGACACGGGCAGGCGAGGGCCTAGGCGCGCGCTTTGAACGACATGTCTGTCATCCCGATCGGCGGCTTCTCACCCTTGCCGCCTACTTGCACCAGCTACCCGTGCGCTATGGGCACTGTCAGCACCCTAACTTAGCGCGTTATACCAGTCATTCCGCTTACTTGGGCGGAGAGAAATACCCGTTTGTAGATAGCGCAGCAATGCTCGCCTTACTTAGCCCCGACCGTAAAGAAGCCATTCGTCTTTATCTTGGCCTTTTGAAGAGAGAGGTAAGTCCCGCGGAGCTAGAGCAGGTATTTTGCCGCGAAGAGAATTCGCGTTCACATAGTGGCGTGCGGCATGTGCCAGATGTATTAGAGGCAATTGCTACGCATATTGAAGAGGTTACGGGAGTGGCCCTAAGCATCATGCGCGGCAAGGGGCGCTCTCCACGCGTGGTCGAGGCGAGGCGTCGCCTGATCGCCAGTGCTGTTCTTGAGCATTCTGTCCCAGTCTCCGAAGTCGCGAAGTACTTGCATGTTCATCACTCCTATGTTTCGCGGCTGACCTTCTCACATTGTGACAGTGTGGGTAACGAAAGGCCTATCGCCTAATTGCCTCTAGTGTGGGCATCTCTGCATAGTCTCCCAGTCTTTAGAGAAAAATACCCCTGAGGTCAGGTGAGGTCTGTGCGGAAGAAAGTAAGAGCATTGCGAAAACCACTACCGGTCAAGGAATTTGCCAAGACTCCCACCGCGGAGGGCTGCTTCAGCGGCCATCTGGCTCATGATTGCGCCGGGTTAAAGGCCATTTTGGCCAGCTCTGCCGATCTTAGAGAGCGCTTGTTAACCACCAGTAAAGGCACTCAGGGCGCGGTGCTCTACTTTGCCAATGTGGTCAATCTGCCCTTTGTCAGCGAATCCATCGTCGGGCCTCTGCAGAGACATGGGGGACGCTCTGACATGGAGTACATAGCGCAGCAGATTGTGCATGTGCCGGAATACAGTCTTGAGAGCGATCTGCAAAAAGTAGCCTGCGCTTTGTCCGATGGTGCTGTGGCCGTGCTCTTGGCGGGCGAAACATGTGTGCTACTAGTGCCGCTCTTTGCCATGGAACACAGGCCGATTGAGCGAGCCATTCAAGAGGATATATTGATAGGCCCACACGAAAGCTTCTGCGAGAGTTTAGGCAGCAACATAGCCTTGCTGCGGCGCAGGATAGCGACTCCAGATTTTAAAGTAAAGGAACTGACTATTGGTCGTCGCTCGCGCACCACGGTGGCCATTTTGTACTTAGAACGCATTGCAGCAGCCAAGTTAGTCGACGAAATGGACGAGCGGCTACGGAGCATCGACATCGACTTTGCCTTAGGTATCACCTACTTAGCCGATTTTCTAGAGGACGACCCGAGGTCTGTCTTCCCTACTCTAAGGTCGACAGAAATCCCCGTCAGGGTAATGGCCGCACTAATGGAAGGGCGCGTCGCGGTCATGGCGGAGGGCGATAGTAGCGCGCTCATTGCGCCGACCTTTGCTCCAGAGTTCTTGCAGGCCTCCGAAGACTACTTTGACCGACCGATGTCGGGCACGTTTTTTCGCCTTATTAGGCTGGTGGGTCTGCTCCTCTCGGTTTTTCTCCCTGGCATGTGGATAGCGCTGGTGGCCTTTCACCATGGCATAATTCCGACTCCTCTATTTGACTCTATTGTCGCGGGCAGAGAGGGTGTCCCCCTGCCCACGGTACTTGAAATATTCGTGCTTATACTGGCCTTTGACCTGATCGTGGAATCGAGCACCAGGATGCCCACCCGCATTGGCCAGGCGCTTGGTATTGTCGGAGGCATAATTTTAGGGCAGGCGGCGGTGCAGGCGGGCTTAGTGAGCCCGGCCATGGTGATTGTCGCCGCCCTCACCGGGTTATCAATCTTCACGCAACCCTCTGTCACTTTTCTTTCACCACTACGTTTTCTCAAGTACCCCGTGCTTATCGCTGGTAGCATTTTAGGGGTATTCGGTGTAGTCTGGGCACTAATCTATATTTTGATTGCTGTAACATCCTTGCGCTCCTTTGGTTATCCCTACATGTACCCCATAGCGCCCTTTAATTTGCGGGGGGCGATAGATGTTTTTGTCAGAGTGCCAAAGTTCATGCATCAAAAGCGGCCGTCAATACTGGCCTCGCCGGAGGAGATGCGCATGGACACCCCACTGCCCCGCCCCACACGCAGGAAAAAGCCATGACCAAAATCAGCATAGGTCTGTCGCAGGGCTTCTTAATGATTGTGACGGTGACTGTGGGCACGGTTTTCTTCCCGGTGGCGGGTGTAGTTGTGCCGTTAGCCGGGGCTTCGGGCTGGATAGCGGTACTTCTCGCCTTTGCCGTGGCTTTGCCATGGTGTGCCATGGCCGCTTATCTCGCCCGCCACGGGCCGCCCGGCAACTGGGGAGGAGCCGTGTTGTCGTGGCTTGGGCCCGTGGTGGGGCGCATATTCTTGCTTTACTTTGCTTTTGTCTGGCTGTGGCTCGGTGGGTTACTGCTCGGGCAAACTGGTTTTGTTTTTCACGATATGGCTATGCCGCGCACACCGCCCGATGTCTTGAATTTTGCGTTACTGCTGCTGGTCGTGTTGGTGGACTACAAGGGGCTCGAGGTATTTGTGCGGACCATCGAAGCCTTGACGTGGCTAAGCATCATAGGTCTTTTGGGCTTTGTCGTCGGAGTGGTGCCGCTGACAGAGTTAGATAACTTGCTGCCGGTAATCGATGCCGCCCCCGCGCTCATTGCCCATGCCGCTCTGTTTTGCCTACCCTGGGCTATGGAAGGGGTGTTATTTGCTCTTTTCATGGGTGTGTTTCTGCGGCAGCGGTCAGGCCTGGGGGGGCTGTTTAGCCTTGCGGTCGGGGGGGCGGGAGTCTTACTGGCACTGATGACCGTGTTTACGCTCGGAGTACTGGGGAGGGGAGTCACAACTAGTTATCTCTACCCCACAGCCATACTGGCGCAAACCTCGCGTCCGGGCTTTTTCCTCGAGGGCATGGAGTTGTTTCTTTATCCGCTGTGGATTGTGGCGTCATTTGTGAAAATAGGGGCGGCGTTTACCATGGTTTCCCTGAGCCTAGCAGGAGTATGGTCGGGTTTTAGGCAGCCCTATCGTAGTTTGTTGCTTGGGGTGGTCTTCTTTATTATTGCCACGACACCCTCGCATATCTTTGCGCTTGTAGCCTCGATTTCTCGCGTCGACAATTCCTTCATAATGTCTTTTTATCTTATTCTGCCGTTACTCGCCTTGTGGGTGCGACTTAGGCGGCACGAGGAGTGAGACAGTGAAAAGAGCCAAAATGCTACTTGTCGTCATTTTAAGCTTGCTCCTCGTTGGGTGCTGGGACCAGCAAGAGATTACCGCCCTCGCCTCCATTTCAGGATTAGGCTTTGATGTGGGCAGCTACGCCCACACCATGCGTATTTCGGTGTTAACATCACCGCCCCAACCATTCGGGGGTGGAGGTGGGGGGGGTGGTAGCAGACTGCGTGTTATCACCGTAGAAGCGGCATCCTTTACTGAGGGTATAACATTGCTGCAAGGACATTTGCGCCGCGAGCCGTTTTTTCTGCATCTCGGCTTTGTTGTCTTTGGCGAGGAGCTAGCTAAGAGCGGGCTCGATGGGGTGCTATCCGCCCTGCAGGGGCGTACGACGATTCGTGGCTCTGTGCCCGTCTTTGTGGCTCAGCAGACGGCAGAGGAGACGCTTAAGGCTCGCTCGGGGGGTGGGCATGCTCCCGGCGAAGATGTTGCTGATCTACGTGATAATTTTGCTACGGCCCCACTAGGTCGCCACGTTAGTATTCACGAGGTGCGTAACACTTTGCTCGCACTGGGTAGTGAGCTAACCTTGCCCATCTTGGAGCTTGCTCCACTACGACTACAGGCTGGCGACGAAACTCCTGCGACTGGGGTCGGGGTCGCTGGCGAACAACTGCACGAGGTGTTTGTGCGGCGGATGGCTGTGTTTAGCCGCGACAGATGGGTGGCGGACTTAGATCAGTACTTAGTGCAGACCTTTGTCATGCTTAAGGGGGATACTAGAGTCGGCAGCGCTACCATTGTCGACCCCGCCGATCCCACCAGTCATATGGGGCTTACTATTGTGAACTTCTCCGCGCGGTTTGATATCAAGAGTGGCGAAGAAACCGTCGAAATTACCATTTCGCCTCGCGTGCGGGCGGTAGTGCGCGAGGTTACAGGTACCTACAGCCTGCGAGATAGGGGGTTTGCGCCCATCGCCATGAACTTAGAGCAGGACATAGATCGCCAGGTACAGCAGGTGGTGGCCTTCTTGCAGGAAAACCAAGCCGATGCCTTAGGGTTTGGTCATATGCTGCGCCGTAGTAATCCCGCGGCGTGGTCTAAGCTAGAAGATCGTTGGAGCGAGGTTTTTCCGGCGGTGACTGTGCGCGTGAACACCGAGGTGAAAATAGAGGGCACGGCCATGGTGGCCAGATTCTTCGAAGTTAAGCGTGAGGACTAATGCACTTTGCGACAGCGGGGACGGTTCTTTTTGTCGGTATTTGCGACAAAAAGAACCGTCCCCGCTGTCGCTGATCTCTTGGACATAAACAAAGACCCCGCCGGATATACTCCCATGGGGGGTGTATATTTTGCGGGGTAAGTTGTTTTTCGCATTAGTCGCAGTAGTTGCGGCATTGCTTGGTGTTTGGACAGTCTATCAGAGCTATATTGATTCGTCTCCACTAGGGACAGATGGTAGAGAAGTAAGACTCTACTTTTCTAACCGCGAGGGCACGCAAGTCGTGGGCGAAAACAGGGCGCTGGCAGGGACAATTACGGCGGAGAAGATTGTTCGCGAGCTTATCAAAGGACCAGAGGCCCCTCACCTCTACCCGACTTTGCCGCCTAGCACGAGGCTCCTGAGTTTGCTTGTCCAAGGGCGAATTGCCTATGTAGACTTCTCGCGCGAGGTCCAAGACAATTTTCTGGGCGGCACGGCGGCTGAGTTGATGCTCGTGTACTCGGTGATTGCCTCCCTCACTGAAATGCCAGATATCGCGTCAGTGCAATTTCTCTTAGAGGGTCAAGTTAAAGAGAGTATTTGGGGGCATATCGACACTAGTGTCCCTCTGACACCAGACGCGCAGTTTATAGCCAGATAAACCAGAGGAACGCTGCACCGATGGTGACTGCCACTATCGTCGTAGGCACGCCAATCTTCATAAATTCACCGAAAGAAACGCTATGCCCTTGCCGCCTCAACATGCCGACAGCGACCACGTTAGCTGAGGCACCGATAGGGGTGATATTGCCCCCTAGGCTAGTACTGAGGACAAAGGCAAACATAAAGAGCAAGGGATTAACGCCCATGCGTTCTGCTAGTAGCTGTGCTACCGGCAGCATGGCAATGGTGTAGGGGATGTTGTCTACCAAGGCGGATACCGCCACGGAAACGACCACAATCAGCAGGAAGGCAGTAAGCAGGGAGTCACCCGCGAGAACAGTCATGACATTGGCGACTTCCGTTATCACCCCCGTTACAGTGAGGCTACTAATGAGGACAAAGAGTCCGGCCAGTAAAAAGAAAGTCTGCCAGTCGAGCTTCGTCAATTCCATAGCAAAGAGGTCGTTGCTGTAGTTCCACAGTAGCGCCACTAGGCCGACCGCAACAGCAATGAGGCCCGGCAAGAAATCTGGTCTGCCCGGTACAAAAGAGGAACCGGCAAGCAGCATCACCAGTAAGCCTATAAAGAGCGTCGGTGTCCAAGAATAAACGCTAGGTAATTCCATCTTGCTGACAAAGCCTTTTGCATTGCGGAGAAACCTAAAAACGATGAACATGGCCGCGATAAAGCCGATTTGTACGGCGAAAAAGATGCCCGGCCTATTGTTTACCCAAAAGAAATCCATAAAAGTAAGGTTAGCGGCCGTAGCCAAGAGTATGCTTGGTGAGTCGCCGATCATGGTGGCTACCCCCTGCATGTTGGCGGCTATCGCTACCGAAATAAGTACGGGCACAGGTGAGGCTTTAACTTTGCGCGCTGTCTCTAAGGCTAGGGGCGCGACAATAAATACCGTCGCCACGTTCTCTACAACTGCGGAGAGCAGGCCAGAGAAGACGACAATAGATAGAAGAGAGAGCGCCGCGCTGCCGGAGGCGTTGACCATGCGCGTAGCCATGTAGGCTGGTGCTCCCGAGGCGACAAACAGCTCGGCTAAAATCATGGTGCCGAAAAACAGTCCTAGAACATTCCAATTTAAGGCTTGCCAGGCTTGGTTTATGGTGATAATGCCCATCACCACGAGGAGAAGTGACGCGCCCCAGACAAAGTAGAGTGAACGTTCTCGTTTTAGGATGAGCAAGAGATAGGTGAGGCCGAATACCAGGACAGCAATGGCTTGGTCGTTCAATTTAAACACCTCCGAAAATCTACACACATTACAAAGACCTCTGCCCGTTAGGACAGAGGTCTCGCTGCAAAGCATCGCTTTGTGCAGGGCCGGCGCGTCAGCGCGAGATGGCGACCATGCATTATTAGCTACTCCCCTCATGTGCACTAACAGTGTATCAGATTAGGTTGGCACTCACAACCCACTTTTAGTAGTATCCCCGCGCTCTCCTCGCATTGACAAGCCCACATGGCTCAAGGATAATTGGGGGGTACAGATGTAAGTGAGGGTGAGAAAATGAGCGCCATATTGGTCAAGGGTGGTAATAAACTTAAAGGCGAAGTGTCGGTCAATGGGTCTAAGTATGTGGCTCTCGCAGCTATACCAGCAGCGCTTTTAGCGAACAGCCAGGTTGTTCTGGAGAATATTCCGGACCTAAGTGACGTGCGCGTTTTCTGTGAGATTCTAGAGGGGATGGGGGCAAGGGCCTCCTTTGGGGGCGGAGTTGTCACTATCGACCCTCGGGGACTACGCCACGCGGTTCCTAACCCGGCCTTAGTGAGGCAGTTGCGTGCTTCTTACTACCTGCTAGGTGCCCTGCTCGGCCGCTTTGGTGAGGCGGAAGTGGCCTTGCCTGGCGGTGATGATATCGGTCCCCGACCCATCGACCAGCATGTCAAGGGTCTGTGTGCACTAGGCGCCGAGACAAAGATCCTGCACGGACATATTAAGGCGACATCGGTGGGGCTTAAAGGTGCCTCCGTCTATCTTGATGTGGCTAGCGTGGGGGCGACGATAAATATCATGCTCAGCGCGGTTCTTGCCGAAGGACAAACCATCATCGTCAACGCCTACCCGGCTCCGTGGATTATTGATCTCGCCAACATGCTTAATGCGATGGGGGCGAGAGTCTATGGGGCAGGCACAGAAACAATTCGCATTCAGGGTGTGAAAGCGCTCCATGGCTGCCAGCATGCCATTATTCCTGATCAGAGCGAGGCGGCCACCTTGATGATTGCCGCTACCCTCACGGGGGGAGATGTAACGCTCCAAAATGTCATCCCCCTCCACTTGGGGTCAGTTACTGCTAAGCTACGCGAGACTGGGGCGGTAGTCTTACCTACGGAAGACAGTATTCGTGTCATCGGCCCACAGCGCCCTTCGGCCGTGAATGTCAAGACGCTGCCGTACCCAGGTTTCTTTACGGATTTTCAGGCACCCATGAGTACTCTTCTAACAGTGGCAGAAGGAACGAGCCTAGTCACAGAGACCATTTGGGAAGACCGCTTCAGGCATCTGGAAGAGTTGATCAACATGGGGGCTAAAGTTCGTTTTGAAGGGCGTAGCGCTTACATAGAGGGCGTGCCGAAACTTACAGGCGCTCTCGTGCGTGGAACCGACTTACGGGCGGCGGCCTCGCTGGTCATGGCGGGCATGGTGGCCGAGGGGGAGACGCTGGTAGAAGGCATTATGCACATGGACAGAGGTTATGAAAAACTAGACCAAAAGCTGCGCGCGCTTGGGGCCGACATCACCCGGCAATAAGGGCGTAATAAAAAAACTATTTGTCGTGAAAGGTATTTGTTGGTCGTGTAGCGAAGATATGTCTAGGTATTTGTTGGACATGGATGGTGGTTACTATGAGTTCATCAAGATGGCGGACCTACCGGAGTCTCTTAGTCATGGTGTCGCTCTGCATTGCGGTGATTGTAACTTATCTATGGCCTTTACCAGCACTTAACGCTTTGCTAGTTCTTGTGCTTGGCACGGTGGTTGGAGCTATTTACTACGGCTGGGTAGGCACGGGCATCGTCATGGCGGTGTATGCCGTGCCTGTAGCAGTTATGCACCTGCTAAATCGCGCGTCCATGGCGGAGTGGGCGTTGCTTTTGGCGACGATTTTTTTAGCCGTTCTCATAAGTTACCTTGCCATGCTCATCTCGGGACAAATTGTGCAGGAGCTTCGCCACAGGCGCCTAAAAACTCGCCAATTGCAGCGGGAGTTACGGCGCGTCAGATGTGTTTTGCATGCCACCGAGGAGATTATGAGGCGGTCTGACGTCCCAGATATTTTCGACACTGCCGTCAAGCGTGCGTGTAATATTTTGGGTGGCCATGGAGCGGGTGTCTGGCTATGGGAGGGCGAAAACTATACGCCGGTCTGCTTGGTAGAGTGGCCGAATGAAGTGCTGCCAAGTAGTTTTGTCGAGCGCAGAACAGAGCCAGCCAAGTATGAGGCTAGGCATTTTTATGAAGGCGGGCACAATGTGCTGCAGGCCACATTCCCCCATGGTGAGCATGCTGGCATTATCGCAGTTGTGGTCAAGGGTCCCCGACGTAAGTATAAAACAGCCCTGCAATCGCTCACTTCTTTAGCGCGTCTCCTAGGCGTCGCCTTGGCTAATGGCCGAACTCTAGAGTCGCTGCGTGTATCAGCAGACTATCTCTCCCTGCTCAACGAACTAGGGCGGCGATTTGCGTCGAACTTGAGCTTAGAGGACTTGTTCAGTACCATGTACCGCGAAGTGCGCAAAGTTATGGACGCGGAGGCCTTTTTTGTGGCCCTGTACAGTGCTCCGCAGCAAGAAATCGACTTGCGCTACATCTTTGACCAAGGAACTAGAATTGCTCCGATGAAGTACTTATTGAACGACGGGCCTACATCGCGCGCCATCAAGTCACGAAAACCGGTGCTCTATCATGCTGATGCACGTCTCATTCCTGGCGTGACGGTTATCGGTCTAGACACGCGCGTAGTGCAATCTGTGCTAGTGGTTCCTATATTTCTTGAGGACAAGGTCGTGGGTGCGCTTTCCGCACAGAGTTACAATGCCCACGCTTATTCCGAGGAGCATGTGCGCGTCTTATCCATTATTGCCAGCCAAGCCGCTATAGCTATAGACAATGCTAAACTCTATGAGCAGACTCTAAACATAGCGATGAGTGATGGCATGACTGGGCTAGCCAATGCGCGCTCACTGCATCAATTTCTCGAGGACTTACTGCAAAACGCGCACACTAACGGCCGTGAGGTCTCGCTTCTCATGCTCGACTCCGACTGTCTAAAGTTAATAAACGATAAGTTTGGGCACCTAGCGGGTGATGACCACATCATCAACCTGGCTGAGGTGCTGAGGGCCAATGTTAGAATTGGCGATTTGGTTGCGCGCTACGGCGGAGACGAGTTTGTCGTGGTTCTGCCTAATACCGCGACTGAAGAAGCCTGCCTAATTGGCGATCGCATTCTCTCCGCTGTGCGCCAGACGCGGCATCAGGCAGGCAATATAAGCATGGCTGTCACCACGAGTGCCGGGGTAGCGACCTACCCCCACGACGCCACCACTGTCGACGAGTTGATTCGAGCTGCGGATGTAGCCATGTACCGCGCCAAAGAGGCTGGCAAAGACAGGGTAGTCTACGTGGGGGACCAGGTAGCTAGGACCGCCTAGCCTTGCCGGAGATGTTGACGATGTCGATGGCGATAACGGTAGTTTTAGCCATCCCTGCGGCGGTAACGGGCGAAAACGGCACTTGTGCGTGTTTCTCAGTCAGCGCCGTTAAGGCCATCAATTTTTCCTCGGCATCACTTACAAAGCGTGCCACACCCTCTACGATAGCACTGCGATAGTAGGTTCCATACTCGCATGCGCTGCCGCCACTTTTTATACCGTCTAGAAATGATACGGCAAAAGTGCACTGTGGGTTCTGGCGGAGGATTGTAATCTTGCGCCCCTCTGGTGCGCAGTGAAAGTAAATGCTTTGTTTATGCCAGACGAAATGAAGCGGAATGGCGTAGGGTATGTTATTCTCAGCAAGGGCTAAGTACCCAACAGTGGCCTCGCGCAAGTAACTCTGTGCTTCTTCATGGTCCACAGCGCGGTCAAGACGTCGCATATCCATCATTTGTTTCCTCCTCATGGCGGTCTGTTGTTCGCCATATGCTAGCAATATGATATCTCTAAAACGGCGCTCTGGAAAGGAGGGGGATTTCGGTGGAGATCGTGATATGCCAACTGACTCTCGAAGCCCTAGATAACAATCTTAAAGAGTACCTCACCCAAAACTGCGCGGACGACACTGTGCTAGTAGCTAAATGTATCGGATGTTGTGGGGAATGTGCCTCAACATATGTCGTTCTAGTTGATGGCGACCCTGTCGTGGCCAGTAGTCGCGAGAAATTGCTAGAGCGTTTGCACTCGCTTTAAAGACAACGAGAGGGAAGCTAGAGGTGAAGGGCGCCATGTGGCAAGGCATAGAGAGATGGTTGTCTTTTGACCCGGGCCGACGCGGCTTTGCGGGTAATTTGCGACCAGGTGACTTAGAACGTGGGACGAGGCGGCTGCAAAGTGCTAATAGCATTGCTGTCGCTACAGGGTTTTTCATCCCAGCGGCGCAGGCAGTAGAGAACGATGGCCCCTTGGGGGCTGTTTTTCTGGCTCGGGCACTGCTCGCTTTAGGTAAAGAGGTAGTTTTACTAGTTCCGGATACGGCAGAAGCGGCGTGCCAAGTGTTGTGCCAAGCGCTCGGCCTCAATTGCCGAGCGGTGCTCCTGTCGCCAGGACTCGTGAGCGAGCAGTTTATAGAGCAACTAGGTTGCGACACACTGGTCGTCATCGAATACCCTGGTCAAGGGGGGGACAAAACCTGTCGCAATATGCGAGGCGCGGACATAACCCCGTACGTTCCGCTGCTTGATACGGCCTTCAACTACGCTAAACAGTGCGGTATCTTTACCATAGCGGTGGGGGATGGCGGCAATGAACTAGGTTGTGGCGGTAGAGGCAGTGTGGCGGTAGCACCCTGTGGCACCCCCATTGCGGCAGTGACTGAAGCAGAGGTGGTGCTCGCTGCTGGGCTAAGCAATTGGGGCGTTTATGCCCTCTTGGCAGCTTTGTCACTTCTAGAGAATAAGAATATGGTACCAACTCCGAGTGAGGAGCGTAGTCTCTTAGAGAAATTATGCCAGGTAGGAGTGGTAGACGGCTACCATTGCTTATGCCAAGCGACGGTAGACGGGCAAGCAGCCGAGGTGTTAGCCGATGTACTACAAGATCTGCATAGAGCGGTGACAGATAGTCTTGACACACAGCGTAGCGTGGCTGTATCGTCAGTTTGGGTGGCAAACAGTTAATGAGCAGGAGGAGAAAGATGAATACCAAAGAAATCATGGCTTTAGCACTAGAGCTTGCCGGTCTTACAGAGGTACCCTCAGACTCGGCCATTCTCGTGGCAGGTGAAAACATTAAGCGCGTACTGGTGGGCGTCGACATGGGCACAGCCGAAATTATGCTGGCCAAAGAGCTTAAAGTTGATTTGGTCATCGGGCATCACCCCGTTGGCGGAACGGCTCGCACCGAATTTCCTGAGGTCATGAAACGCCAAGTAGACAAAATGGTGAGTGCTGGCATCCCAATTAATAAAGCGCAAAAGGTCTTAGCCAAAAAGATGGGCGAAGTTGAGCGCGCTGGGCATGCCGCGAATTATGATCAGGCTTGGTCGGCGGCGAGGCTCCTCAACATGCCCCTTATTAGTCTTCATTCGCCAACCGATATACTGGCGGAACGGGCCGTCGAAAAGAAAATTGCCGACAAACTAGGTGACAATCCGCGTGCCACCTTGCAAGATGTCTTAGATGCCCTAGGGGAGATGCCGGAGTACCAAAAAACCCTGGCTAAACCAGTAATCAGGGTGGGTTCGCCCAAGGACTTTGTCGGCAAGCCACTCGTCATCATGGCAGGAGGCACTAATGGCGGGGTTGACGTCATTAAAGCATATTTTGAAGCCGGTATTGGCACCACTATCTCTATGCACATGCCCGAGGACGTTATCAAGGCGGTTAAAGAGCAAAACATTGGCAACTGCATTGTGGCAGGGCACATGGCGAGCGACTCGGTGGGCATCAATATCTTTCTCGCAGCACTCGCGGAGAGAGGCATTGAGGTCTTACGCATGAGTGGAGTTATAGATCCCAAGTAAATGATAGAGAATTCTAGCCTAAGGAGGAAGTAGATGCAAATTGCCGATCGCATTACGAGCATGCCCAAGTACCTGTTTGCAGAAATAGACAGGCTGAAGTGGGAGGCGCGGGCCAAGGGAGTCGACCTCATCAACTTGGGGGTGGGTGACCCAGATGTACCGACGCCGGATTTTATTGTCAATGCTATGGTTGATATTGTCAAAAATCAGCCTGCCACACATCAGTATCCGGAGTACGATGGCGATCCAGCTTTTCGCCGCAGTGCCGCAGCCTACTTAAAAAAGCGCTTTTCACTCGATGTTCACCCTGACAAAGAGTTAGTAGCTTTGATTGGCTCCAAAGAAGGTATAGCCCATTTTGCTTTGGCGGTGGCAAACCCGGGTGACGTAGTTCTAGTGCCCGACCCTGCCTACCCAGTCTACTACATGTCGGCAGTTCTCGCGGGTGCCGAGCCATACCTTATGCCTTTGCTAGAAGAGAATGACTACCTGCCGGACTTTGCCGCCATACCCGCACACATACTGCGACGTGCCCGACTAATGTACTTAAACTACCCCAATAATCCCACCGCCGCAGTGGCAGACCTGTCTTTTTTTGCTAAGGCGGTCGCTTTCGCCAAGGAACATAATATCGTCATCTGCCACGATAACGCCTATGCCGAGATTACTTTTGACGGTTTTGTGGCCCCAAGCATACTGGAAGTACCGGGCGCCGAAGACTGCTGCATTGAGCTCTACTCGCTGTCTAAGCCGCTCAACATGACAGGGTGGCGCATTGCTTTTGCCTATGGACAAGAGAAACTTATCGCGGCTCTCCGCAAGGTTAAAACGGCGACTGACAGCGGGCCCTTCACGGCTATTCAGTTCGCGGCCATAGAGGGGTTAGCTAACCCCGACGCGACGATAGCCGGCATGCGCGATATCTATACGGCACGTCGTGACCGTGTTATCGCGCTGCTCAAGTCACTCGGGCTACCCTGTGCTTCGCCAAGGGCTTCGCTCTATGTGTGGCTACGAGTGCCAGAGCAGTTTCCTTCTTCGCAGGCCTTTTCCATGGCTCTTCTCGCTAGTCAAGGGGTAATTGTCTCTCCTGGCGTTGGTTTCGGGCAGTATGGGGAAGGTTACTTCCGCATATCGCTCACCACCCCCGATCATCGCCTCGACGAAGGACTCGAGCGCCTACGCAACTTCCTCTTAGAGAGCAAAAGTTAATTGGCTGCGGCTCTAACCATAGGTATTTATAGGCTACCCCCACGCTACTCTAGGCGTGGGGGTAGCCTATGTGCGCCCGGCATGGGCGTTATCTCTAGGGTGAAAGTCCCGAACGGTGAAGGTAGCAGTAACCGTAGCTTAAGGCAAGGGTGTCCGCGGCGACGCGGAATCTGAAGGAAGCCGGCGGCAAACCTCTGGCCCGAGGAACACGAACCTCAAGTGAGGCTAGCGACAGGTGGATGAGTCTGCATAGTGAGACAAAGTCCTTGCTGCCAAAGTCTGTCGAGAGTAAATGAGGCGGGTAGATGGAGGGAAAGATAGCGCTCTTACCCGGGGAGACCTGCCAGCGTACCGACTAAGTTGGGAACTCGTACAGCAATGTGCGACTGAGCGGGCAGGAGTCAGCAGAGGCCATAGTACCCGCCTGCGGGGAAGGGCTGAACATGAAACGAGGTGAGCAAATGACAAGTTCGCGGAAAGAGCAAGGACAGCAGAAAACCCTTAACAGGGGCTCCTCACAGGAGGAAGTGGTGAATACACAGGGGACTGTGAGAGTGCAGAGCTCTTCCCCGGCACAAGTCAAGAGCTACACCTGCGGGACCGAGTATACCCTGCTGGAAGAGATGTTGAAGCTAGATAACATGATGGCAGCCCTCAAGCGCGTAGAGCAGAACAAAGGAGCAGCCGGAGTAGATAAGGTAGACGTAAAATCCCTACGACCCTACCTCAAAGAACACTGGCCTCGCATCAGAGGAGAGCTACTAGAGGGAACCTACAAGCCTCAGCCAGTCCGCCGAGTCGAAATCCCGAAATCCGACGGTGGCATAAGGCTCTTAGGTATACCCACTCTAGTCGACCGTCTAATCCAACAGGGCCTCTCACAAGTTCTAACGCCAATCTTTGACCCCAGTTTCTCAAACAGTAGCTACGGCTTCAGGCCGAACCGTAGCACCCACCAGGCAGTCAAACAGGCAAAACAGTACATTGAGGACGGTTACAGGTACGTCGTTGACCTAGATCTGGAGAAATTCTTCGACCGAGTCAATCACGACATCCTAATGGCCCGAGTAGCCCGCAAGATCAAAGATAAGCGGATACTTGGACTCATCAGAGCCTACCTCAATGCAGGAATTATGGCCAAGGGAGTATGCGTAAGAAGTGAACAGGGGGTTCCACAGGGTGGGCCACTTAGTCCAGCTCTATCGAATATAATCCTTGATGACTTGGATAAGGAGCTAGAGAGAAGGGGACACCGCTTTGTTCGTTACGCCGACGACTGTAATATTTACGTCAAGACGGAGCGAGCAGGGCAAAGAGTCATGGAGGGCGTAAAGAGATTTGTAGAGGATGAACTAAAACTCAAGGTCAACGAGCAGAAAAGTGCTGTTGACCGCCCATGGAAACGAAAGTTTCTAGGGTTCTCGTTCACAGCTGAGCGCAAAACACGTACACGTATAGCGCCCAAAGCCCGGGCAAGATTCGAGGACAAGGTGAGGGAACTCACCAATCGTTCGCGAAGCATGAGTATGGCGAAACGAATTGACCAGCTAAACGTGTACCTACGAGGATGGATGGGATACTTCTGCCTAGCTGACACGCGCAGCGTCATTGAGTCCCTAGACCAGTGGACTCGGCGACGCCTCCGTATGTGCTATTTAAAGCAGTGGAAGAAACCCAAAGCAGTCTACCATAACCTCGTCAAGCTTGGCCTAAGACCAGACTTCGCCAGAAACCTCAGTGGCTCAGGCAAAGGATACTGGCGATTAGCCAACACGCCGCAGATGAACATAGCCCTTGGTTTGGCCTTTTGGGCTAACCAAGGACTATTGAGTTTGGTTCAGTTATATGACAAGCACCGTAGTGTTTCATGAACCGCCGTATACCGAACGGTACGTACGGTGGTGTGAGAGGACGGGGGTTAGTCACCCCCTCCTACTCGATTCACAGGCGAAATCTTCTTGCCACCAGCAGGAATAATTGTTCACAGGGCGAAGTAAAAGCTAGGACAAGCGAAGTATTTTGGAGGGGGGATTAAGGCGTGCTATCTAAACCGTTGCTAGAAGATGTCTTGCTGGCCGCACTCAGCACAGGAGGAGATTTTGCTGAAGTCTTTGTAGAAGATCGCTTCAGCACAACGCTCTCTATGGTCGGGGGCAAGGTGGACAGCGGTGTGTCAGGCCGCGACTATGGCATTGGCATTCGTATTCTCAAGGGAACAAACTATGTCTATGCCTACACGAACGACTACGCTCGCGACAATCTCGTTAAGGTCGCGAAAGAGGCTGCGGCAGCTATACCTGGCCAGCTAGAGACAAGCGGACTCACTTTGCGCTTTATGAAGGATGAGCCGCGGCAGATCAACCGCATCACCATCTATCCCCACGAGGTAGCCAAGGAGCGCAAGGTTGCTCTTATGACTCAGGCTTACCATGTAGCTAAAGGCTACGACCCAGTAATTTCTCAAGTTATGGTGCGTTACTTTGACGAAGACCAGAAAGTGCAAATTGCCAACTCTAGCGGTCTCTATGTTGAAGACCGCCGCGTGCGCACGCGCACGTCTATTACCGCCATTGCCTCTAAAGGGGCAGAAAAGCAGTCAGGGTTTTACGGCCCGGGTAGTCATAGGGGTTTTGAGTTCTACGATACTATTAACATCGACGATTACGCCCGCGAGGCAGCCAGAATAGCCACCACCATGATACACGCGCCTTATGCTCCTAGTGGGCGCATACCGGTTATTATCGACAACGAATTCGGCGGGGTTATTTTCCACGAGGCCTGTGGTCATAGCTTGGAAGCAACTTCGGTGGCCAAGAAGACGTCAGTGTTTGCGGACAAGTTAGGCGAAAAGATTGCCTCTGATGTCGTGAGCGCGGTGGATGACGGCACCATACCTAATGCTTGGGGCAGCCTCAATGTCGATGACGAGGGGCATCTCTCACAGCGCAATCTACTTATTGAGAATGGTGTGCTTAAAGGGTACATGATCGACAAGTTTAACGGTCGCCGCATGAATATGCCTGCTACCGGCAATGCGCGTCGTCAGTCCTACAAGTTCGCACCTACCTCCCGCATGACGAACACCTTTATTTTACCGGGCAAAAGTACGCGCGATGAGATAATCGCGGCGACAGAATACGGCCTCTTCGCCCGCTACATGGGGGGCGGCTCGGTTAACCCAGCTACAGGCGAATTTAACTTTGCCGTCAATGAGGGCTACTTGGTCCGTAATGGCAAAATTGCCGAGCCGGTCAGGGGCGCTACTCTTATCGGCAAGGGGTCGGACGTGCTGATGTTAATCGACATGGTGGCAGACAATTTGGCCTGTGGGCAAGGTATGTGTGGCTCTATAAGCGGCTCTTTGCCTGCTGATGTTGGGCAGCCAACACTACGTGTCTCAGAAATGATTGTCGGTGGTAGAAAGGGGGACAAGTAAGTGGAAGTGAGAGCATTCGTCGACCAACTCTTTGCTCTCGGTCATCGCCAAGGCTTTAGCGATATGGAGGCCTATGTGGCGATGCGCAATCTCTTTCGCGTTGGGGTATTTAAGTCCGAAATAGATAGCTATACCCTAGCTGAGTCGCGCGGGCTGGCCTTTCGCGGCTTGATTAACGGCCGCATGGGGTATAGCTTTACCGAGAATCTGGCACTAGACTCCGTTAGAATGCTGGTCGAAGACGCCGCCGCCAATGCCTTGATTATTGACAGTGAAGACATAGAGGAGATTTATAGCGGGGTTTTATCGGATACATACCACGAGCTAGACTCTTTTTCACCGGAGCTTGAAGAAGTGCCGGCGGCAGACAAAATAGCTTGGGCGAAAGACTTGGAGCAAAAGGCCTATGCTTTGGATAGTAGGGTGTCCACCGTACAAGTCAGTATGGGCAACAGTTCTGGAGAGACGCGCATTATGAACACCCGGGGGTTAAATTTGGCCCACAAAGGAAACTTTGCCGATAGCTACATCGCGGTGGTGGCCAAGGAAGGTGACGACACTAAGAGCGCCTACGCCTTCTTCTCTTCGCGTGATTTCGCTAAGTTTGCGCATGCTGAACTAGCCAAAGAAGCGGTACAAGAGGCTACCTCTCTGCTTGGTGCCGAGTCAATTGCCTCTGGCACCTACAAGGTTCTCTTGCGGCACGATGTCGCTAGCGAGCTTCTCGCTACTTTTGCCTCATCCTTTTCTGCCGAGGCCGTGCAGAAAGGGCTCTCTCTCCTTAAAGACAAGCTAGGTGAGGCCATCATGAGCTCGTCTATCACTATCATCGATGATCCCCTCCTCCCTGAACGGCCCAATTCTGCGCCTTTTGACGCCGAGGGCGTTGCCACCAAGACAAAAACAGTGGTGGGAGAGGGCAAGCTAGTTACTCTGCTGCACAATCTAAAAACGGCGAAGAAAGATGGCGTCGCCTCTACCGGCAATGCGCATAAGGCGGCGTTCAATGCCCCAGTAACAGTTGCCCCCACCAACCTCTATATTCAGGCGGGCGGCAAGGTGTACGCCGAACTCGTAGCAGAGTTAGAGAACGGCCTAGTAATCATCGCGGTGCAGGGTACTCATTCCGGTGCCAATCCTGTTTCGGGCGACTTTTCGCTGTCTGCCTACGGCTACCTAGTGGAGGATGGCAAAGTAGTTCGCCCCGTCAACCAAATCACTATTGCGGGCAACTTCTTTGCTATGTTGTCAAATATTCAAGGTGTTGGCAACGACTTGCTGTTTAAGTACGGTTCTGTGGCCTCCCCCTCCTTGCTTATCGGCTCTTTAGCCGTTTCTGGCAAGTAGTAGCGGTAGTCAGCGAGAGCTATGGTAGTGAAAAGAGGCTGACTCGAGTAATGCGAGTCGGCCTCTTAAAGCTTACGCAGTCCCTTGGGTAGATGATTCTTGACCTGCCCTTGTGAGGCCTTGCCAAGCCCAAGGGGGAAGCCCTCGCAGCAGATGAGAACCCAGCCTTCTACGTCGAGAGCACAGGGAATGACATGTCCGTGCAGGTAGGAGAGCAGTCTAGGGTCATCGCTTTTATAGTCAAGGCGCGGAAGATGGGGCGGAGTGAGAGATAGTGCGAAGGCATGGTCGGGGTGAAAGCGCTTCTCGTGTGCTGTGCCGAGCTTAAGACCAAGGCGAACGATGCGTACCCCCACCAGGTCAGGCATGCCTCGCGGTATGCGGTAGAGGGTGTCGCCCTGGGCATGGAGGCGCGCGGAGTCTTGGGAGTATGACGGGCCCGCAAATTCTTGCATCAGTTTCACGGCTTTGCCGGGTGGCGCAGCCGGGCGAAACAAGCGCACTTTAGTCTCTGTTAGTGGTGTCGCTGTGTTCTTGGTCAGTACGGCACTAAACTGACCTTCGCCAGGCACTAGATGCGGCAGCAGGCGAACAGTTGGCTGATGTAACTGCAGCGAGCTCTCTTTGGCCGCCATATTCGCCAAAAGCCATTCATTTTCTTCCTCGGCAAAGGTGCAGGTTGAGTAGACCATTTTGCCACCACTGCGTAGCATGTGCAGGGCAGAAGTGAGGATCTCCTCTTGGCGGGCAGCCGAAGACGCTACGTGTTCGCTCCGCCAGCTTTGTCTTGCGGCGTAATCTTTGCGAAAGAGCCCTTCGCCAGAGCAAGGGGCATCGACTAGGATGCGGTCAAAATAGTTAGGCAGTGCCCGCGCTAGAACGGCAGGGGGTGAGTTAACCACCGCGAAATTGTCTGCACCGAAAGACTCGAGATTGTAAACTAGGGTTTGGGCTCGCGCTGCGTCTACTTCATTGGCGACAAGCAAGCCCTGTCCCTGTAAATGAGCCAGTATTTGCGTGGCCTTGCCTCCTGGTGCCGCTGAGAGATCGAGTACTTTATGATGCGGTTCTACGTCTAGGGACTCTACTGGGTACATGGCGGACGCATCTTGGATATAGTAGAGTCCAGCCCAGTGCAGCGGATGCTGTCCGGGCTTTTCGTCACCAGCATAGTAGTAACCCGCACTGCACCAAGGGACTGGTGAAAGGTGAAAAGGCAGCCAGCGTAGAATATCTACAGGACTTGTTTTCAGGGTATTAACTCGCAAGGCATAGGTGCGAGGTCCTTCTAGGGCGTCGAGCAATGCCTGCCCATGCTGGGGGTCTCGCGCCAGGATACGCGCCACAAACAGGGGGGGTAGTGATGGTAACGGCAGCCGAAGCACCTTCTTTCCAGAGTAAGCTACTGCCTCTGCTCTACTTGGCCTCGCTCACTGTTTTTGTTAGCAATTTTAGTTACTTTCCCTTTGGTACCGCTTTTCGCTTCAGTCTCGCTGTGAGCGCCTTTGCTTTGTTCTTGCTCCTACGTTCTGATGTCAACCCCGCTGTGGGGGGGATAGTCACGGGAGTGGCCATTGTTCTTTTTCGCACCGTGCTCAGCACTTACATGGCGGGCCTGCCCATGGTGCCTGCCTTCTTGCGCCACTACCCCGCAGGTGTGTACTATCTCTGTTTCGGCAGTGGGTTACTCCTGGCGCGTCACCTCGTAAGTAGCACACCTCTGTACATTATTTCACTACTTGGTGCGCTCGACTTTTCCTCGAACATCGCTGAACTTATCTTGCGTGGTGATTTTGCTCTGCGCCTTGAGCCAACTATGTTCTACCTGCTTCTAGCGGTGGCTGCCATTCGAGCCACCTTAACTGGCTTAGCCTATACCGCCTACCTGCAAAAGGAAGATATTCTCAGGCGAGAACAAAGACAAAGGGAGTTTGAGCGCCTGCTGCTCCTGACCTCAGATGTTAACGGCGAATTGCTGTATTTTGAGCATGCTCTGGAGGATGTGGAGCGAGTAATGCACAAAAGTTACCAGCTGTATCACAAACTGCGAGATGACAACCGCGACGAAGCGGCAATTGCGCTCGCGGTGACGCGAGAAATCCATGATGCCAAAAAAGACTTTGCCCGCCTAGGGGCACGCCTAAACGCAGTATTGCTGCGCGAGCGCGCCGACAAAAGTTTGGCCCTGCACACCTTAGTCGAAGTAGCAGTGAAAGCAAATCAAGCACTGGCCCTTGAGTTAGGGAAAAAAGTACAGATTCATTCTGAAATTACGGGTGCTGCGGACATCAGCAATTACCATCACGTTCTGTCAATAATCAATAACTTGATGAGTAATGCTGTCGATGCGATTGTGCATCAGGGCGAGGTTTGGCTCAAGTTGGAGGTTAATGCCAGTAGTTTAGCGGTGACGGTCGCCGATAATGGGGTAGGCATTAACTTAAGTGACCTGCCAATTATCTTTCGCCCAGGTTTTACGACGAAGTTCAACCCGCATAATGGACAAGCCTCTACCGGTCTTGGTTTAGCGCAGGTGCAGAACATTGCGGAGAGTCTCGGTGGCAAGATCACTGTTCGGAGCGAAGTGGGGAGCGGCACCCTGTTTACAGTAACACTGCCTATAGGGGGAAGCTTTGTATGATAAAGTATCTCTTCTACATAGTTGATGACGATATCGCTATTAGGCGCATGCTTAGGGAGTTTGTCCGTGAGGGGCAGCTCGGCGAAGTAGTTGGTGAGGCCGAACGGGGCGATACAGCCCTGCAGTTCTTAGCCAGCACACCGGTCGACATTGTACTCGTTGACTTGCTGCTGCCGGACATGGATGGCATAACATTGGTGCGGTCAGTCAAGTCGAGAGGGGATACTGCCTGTGTGATGATTTCCGAGGTGCAGGCCAAAGACATGGTCGGCGAAGCCTACGAGGCTGGTATCGAGTTTTTTATCCACAAGCCACTTAACTCGCGAGAAGTACAGGCCGTGTTGGGCAAAGTTAGCGAGACTTTGCGCTTGAAAAGAGCGGTAGGGAATATCTATCGTTCAGTTTCTGAGATTGCCAGCGTGGAAAGGCCTGCGCCAAGGTCGCGCACCGACCGAGCGCGCGCTAAAATGAGAGGCGTACTGCACGACATGGGGATAGGTGGCGACAGCGGCGCCCGCGATCTAGAAGAGGCCGCGCTGTTCATTGCCAACTGTCAGGTAGGCGACATGTTCGCGGTGAAGGACTTGCTGTCCTTTGTCGCGGGGGAGAGTCAGACATCACAAAAAGCAGCCGAACAACGCATGCGGCGTGCGATTTCGGCTGCGCTCCGGCACTTGGCGGCGCTAGGGTTAGAAGATTACGGCAACCCCCGTTTTGAGAACTACGCCGCAACCTTCTTTGATTTTAATGAAGTGCGCCGTGAGATGCGTAGTCTCGAAGGGGAGGAAACCTACGGCGGGAAAGTAAGCCTGAAAGGCTTTCTCTCTGCCTTGGCCCATTACTCACTTGCTCCTTAGACTAGCGGATAATCTTGATGTGCTCGGCAGTGGGGTCCTCAGTACCGTAAATCTGGACATCGGCTTTCTTTAGTCTGCGTACATAGTCAATGATGTCCTGCGTCAAGATCTCGCCCGGGCAGATAAGGGGTATGCCCGGTGGGTAAGACATAAGCATTTCAGCGACGATTTTCCCTTTGGCCTGTTCTAGAGGTACGCGCTTACTGTCAGCATAAAAAGCTTCGCGGGGGAGGTAGGCGAGTGCGGGAATAGGTGGCAATTCAATCACCTGCTCGCGCACGTCTTGTACAGTGTACTTGCGCGCAATTTCAGAGAGCGCGTGCACTAGGGCTCGTACAGTTTCCTTGGTGTCAGCGATAGTGACCACACACAAAACGTTGTAGAGATCAGATAGATCCACCTGGATGTGGAAACCCTGACGCAGAATGCGCTCGATTTCAAAACCGGTGATACCTAGGGCACGCACATTGATACAGAGCTTAGTGGGGTCGTAGTCATGGCAGCCAAGTTGCCCGACTAGGTCATTGCCATAAACATAGAGACCGGGGATGTTGTTGTTAATCTCGTAACGTGCCCAGTTGGCAATGTTGATCGCGTGTGTCAACATCTCGTGTCCGCGGAAAAACGCTTGTTTGCGAGAGACGTCAATGGAAGCTAAGAGGGGATAGGAAGGACTTGTTGTCTGGGTCAGATTGAGGGTGGTCTTGGTGTAGTCGTGGTCAACCAAGTCGCCCCGCGTCAAGAGTAAGCTGCTCTGTGTCATGGAGCCGAGCAGTTTGTGGGTGCTCAACGCCGCCATATCCGCACCTGCCTCCATAGCCGAAATTGGCAGGCCGGGGTGAAAACACAGATGTGCCCCATGAGCCTCATCGACCAAGACAGGAATTTCGTAATCCTCGGCGATTTCAACGATGCGTTCTAGCTCGGGGGCCATACCATAGAAAGTGGTGTTAGTAAGCAAAATGGCTTTAGACTCAGGATGCTGGCGCAAGGACTGGCGAACCTCATCCGCAGTAATAGCCATGGCAATGCCAAGGTAGTTGTCGACATAGGGCTGAATGTAGACGGGCTCGGCTCCGGTGAGAACAAGGGCAGAGACAACAGATTTATGAACATTGCGGGGTACAACTATCTTGTCCCCAGGGCGTAGCGTGGTCATCATCATGCAGTGAATGCCGGCGGTGGTGCCGTTACTGAGAAAATGAGCAAACTCCGCGCCAAAGGCCTCTGCCGCTAGTTCCTGGGCCTCGGCAATGGGGCCGTGTGGCTTGTAAATACTGTCTAAATCTGGCATGATAGTGAGATCGATGTTCATGATGTTTCGCCCTACAAAACGGGTGAACTCAGGCAAACCTTTGCCGTGCTTGTGCCCAGGTACATGAAAAGAAAGTGTGCCTGCTCTCACATAGCTACGGAGCGCGTCAAATACGGGAGTTCGGCTTTGCCTGCGCTCAAGTGCAATGCGGGCTTGGTCTTTCCTATTTTTCAATGTGCCGCCTCCTTCTGCCGCTCGCGCATCTTGGCGTGAGTTTGATGACTTATACGCGTATAACGTTATATTAAACGCATAGGGGGGAATCTTCAATAGTTCTACAGCAGACATGGCAGGAAATTTTCAGTCCGCGGCAAAGAGCTGGTCAAAACGGTGGTAAGGAGTGAGCAAAGTGGACGCGCGTATTATATCTCCCGAGGAGTATCTAGGGTTTGCAGTTGGGGCTGACCGCTGCCTTGCTGATTGGGAACAAGTAGTGGGGTATTTTCGCCTGGCTGCAGAAGCGAGCCCGAGAATTGCCTTTTCCGTAATAGGTTCGTCTACTGAAGGGCGGCCGCTAGGTGTGGCGACCATTACTTCGCCGGAGAATCACCTGCACTTAGAGGAGTTTCGCCAAGTGCAAAAGCTTCTCGCCGATCCAAGGCTACTTAGTAATGACGAAGCAGCTTTGCTTTTGGATTCAGGCAAGACAGTGGTGCTTATCACCTGTGGCATACATGCTACCGAAGTGGGAGCCGCGCAGATGAGCATGCAGCTTGCTTACGAGCTGGCGACAGGTGAAGATATAGAGACCAGAGAAATTCTTGCTAACACTATTCTTCTCCTCGTGCCCTCTCTAAATCCCGATGGGCTGGACTTAGTGGTCAATTGGTATAGAGAAACCCTAGGCACTCGTTTCGAAGGGACGGCCCCGCCTGTTCTCTATCACAAGTATGCGGGTCATGACAATAATCGAGATTGGTTTATGTTTACGCAACAGGAGACTCGCCTTGCGGTCCTGCACTTGCACAACCATTGGCACCCGCAAATTGTACTGGATATGCACCAACAAAACGCAGACGGTCCTCGCATGGTGTTGCCGCCCTATATTGACCCATACGACCCGAATGTCGACCCCCTTATTAGACAAAATGCCGCCTGGCTCGGTCAAGCTATAGCAGCAGAGCTTACGGGCAGGGGTAAAACGGGGGTGATGACAAATGTAATTTATGATGCCTACTCCCCCAATCGCGCCTACCAACACTACCATGGCGGGGTGCGTATTCTTGCTGAGGTGGCCAGCGTGCGCCTTGCTACACCCATTGCTCTAGACTTCGGTGACTTACAGGCAGGTCGCGGACAGGACCCGAAAATTGCCACTTGGAATCATCCCGCAGTGTGGCAAGGAGGGGAATGGCGCCTTAGAGACATCGTAGAATATAGTAAGATTTGCGCGTGGGCCTGCTTGCAACATGCCGCCAAGTTTCGCCAGCAATGGTTGCGTAATTTTTATGCTGTGGGGTGCAAGGCCGTTGCCGCCAAAGAGAGCCCTTATGCCTACCTTGTTCCTCGTGAACAAAGGGACGCCCAAGTGGCGCGCGAAATGCTCGAAATACTCATGTTTGCTGGGGTTGAGCTTCATGAGGCAGGGCAAGCGTTTGTCGCTGACGGCATAGACTATGCAGCGGGAACCCGGGTAGTCCTTATGCAGCAGCCCTATGGTTGTTTCGCCAAAACAATGTTAGAAAAGCAGACCTATCCCGACCTACGTCTTTATCCGGGTGGGCCACCAAGACGCCCTTACGATTCCACCGCCCATAGCTTGCCCATGCAAATGGGTGTGGTAGCAGTGGAAGTACGGGCAGCCTTTGTGGCCGAACTGACAAAAGTGACGCACCTCTCGCCGTTTGTACGGTCTGGTCGGCCTAAGCCAAAAATGAAGTGGCTGTACATACGCCCCGAGGCGAACCGTAGCTTCACGGCCATTACGCAGATCATAAAAGCTGGTTACCGGGTGTATAGGTTGTTCTACGAGCTAGACTCGCCACGGCTTCCGCCAGGTACCTTTGTCGTTTCTTCCGCGGCCCACAGGCTGGCTGTAAACTTAAGTGAAAAGTACGGCCTGGAAATCGGCTACCTAGAACATCTAGACCTAGAGGGAGCAGAGCTGCTTAAGATACCCCGTATTGGTGTCTACAAGAGCCATGTGCCCAACCCAGACGAAGGTTGGCTGAGATTTGTGCTTCTGGAGTATGAATTTTGTTTTGACATTTTAGATGATGCCGCGATACGCCACGGGGCTCTTGGCGAACATTATGACGCCATCATCTTACCGTCAGCGCTGACTAAAGTTTTCAGCGAAGGGCACGCACAGGGGACATATCCTGCTCCCTACACGGGTGGGCTGGGTACACTCGGTGCAAAGGCGCTCTACCTTTTTGTCGAGGGCGGGGGCACGGTAGTTGCTGTTGACGGTGCCTGTGAATGGGTAGTACGTGAGCTAGCCTTGCCCGTACGGAATGTCGTTGCTAATTTACCTGAGAGCGAGTTTTACGCTCCTGGTTCATTTCTGCGTGTAGCGCTAGACACACATCATCCTTTAGGGTACGGCATGCCTCGCGAGGCCATCGTGGTCTCTAACCATAGTCCGGCTTTCGCTGTAGACAATGGCGGCAAAATAATCGGAAGGTACCCTGTGGGCAGCCCCCTTGCGGCTGGATGGTTACTTGGCGGCGAGAAACTACAGGGTAGAGCGGCGCTAGTAGAGTGTTCTCTTGGGCTAGGTAGAATCATCTTATGTGGCTTTCGTCCTTATTTTCGGGCCCAAGCGAGAGGAACATACAAGGTGCTTTTTAATGCGTTACTGCACTCTGTCCTAGAAAGGTAGATGGCGCAGGCGATTGGAAGGGACATCCATTTGCGAGGAAAGGCCTGCTCTGATATTCTAAGAGAAGATGGCGAGTGGAGGAGAAGTACATGGATTATCGTAAAACGAAGGTGCAAGCAGTCATATTAAATGGGCACTATGTCCTCATGGTAAGAACGCCGGGGGGCATTTGGGGTTTACCGAGCGGTTATGCCGAAGAAGGAGAGACGCCGGATATCGCTCTCTTGCGTGTTGTCAGCGAGACTACCGGTTATGAGGTGCGGGTCAGAAAGCACCTCACGCGTGAGAAGCTGAACGACGAGAACTGCAGGCTGTTGCTGACTTTTCTGGCGGAGGGTCTCTCTAAGCAGTACGACCCTAAGGCACATAGGGGCCCCCTCGAAGTAGATTGGCGAAGCATACGCTCGCCCGAGCTCAAAGAAGAAATCTATGACAAACACTTGGCGGGCAAAGAAAGAATTTAAGGATAGGTAAGTAGGGAGGCGTGAATATGTCAGAGAAGTTGCGTTTTGTGGAAGAGGTAGTTAACGATCTCAAAGACAGCGGCTTGTACAATGATATTAAGGTAATCGGCAGTGCCCAAGGGGCCTGGATTGAGATTTTGGGCCAGAGGGTTCTCAATTTATGTTCTAACAACTACTTAGGCCTCGCTAACGACCCGCGTCTATGTCAGGCTGCCAGCGAGGCCATTGCGACTTTTGGTGTGGGCCCTGCAGCAGTGCGTAGCATCGCCGGCACGACGGCACTACATGAGGCCCTAGACAAGCAAGTTGCTCAGTTTAAGCGTGTTGAAGCTGCACTGACACTGCAGTCTGGTTTTATGGCCAATGTGGCTGTTATACCAGCTTTAGTGGGTAAGGGCGACACCATTGTCTCAGATGAGCTCAACCATGCCAGTATCATTGACGGTGCACGCCTAAGCCGCGCCGAGATAAAACCATACAAACATAATGACATGTCTTCACTAGAGGCTATACTCAGTGAAATCAAAACGGGGCGCATCTTGGTCATCAGCGATGGGGTCTTCAGCATGGACGGCGATATTGCGCCCTTGCCAGAGATCGTGGCCATAGCTGATCGTTTCGGCGCCATGACTATGGTAGACGATGCCCACGGCGAAGGTGTTTTAGGCGAGAACGGGCGAGGCATTGTGGACCACTTTCACTTGCATGGTAAAGTTGACGTAGAGGTGGGCACTTTTTCTAAGGCTATTGGCACCATTGGTGGTTTTGCCGCAGGTAGCACTAACCTTATCAATTATCTGAAGCAAAAGGCCCGTCCTTTCTTGTTTAGCTCCGCACTCACACCCGCCGATGTTGCTTCAACCTCTAAGGCGATAGAAATACTGACCGAGAGTGGCGCACTGGTCGAAAAATTATGGGAAAACGCTGCCTACTTCAAAAGCGGTATGAGCAGCCTAGGTTTTAATATCGGCATTAGTCAAACCCCCATCACCCCAGTTATGCTAGGTGATGTGCAGTTAGCGACGCAATTTAGCCGTGAGCTGTTCAAACGTGGTGTCTTTGCCACAAAAATAGGTTTCCCCACCGTGCCGCATGGTAAGGCACGCATCCGCGCCATGATCTCTGCTACCCATAGCCAAGAAGATCTCGACTTCGCCCTCGCCCAATTCGCCATCGTTGGCCGCGCCCTCTCCGTCATCTCTTAACCTCCCCAATCCCCCCCTTTCCCAGTTCTCGTCTCTATCTTCTTGTTTCCTGCTTCTATCTTCTTACCTCTAACTTCTTGCCTCTTGTCTCTTGTTTCTTATCTCCTGCCTCTTGCCTCTTCTATCTAACCTCTAGTTAAGGCGGTGTCGTTTGAAAAAGATATACATCAGAGATCTTGCCGTGGGCATGCAAATCAAGAGTCCTTTTATTGTGGTCGATAGAAGGCTCATCAATTACACCCGCAATGGGGCACCAGCTTGCGGGCTCGTCCTGACGCTCGGGGATAGGACGGGCAAAGCCTCGGCGGTTACCTGGCACGAGGCCCTTGTCAAAGACTCATCCTACCGCAAAGATGATGTCGTGTTGGTCATGGGTAAGGTGCAGGACTACAAAGGCGAGAAGCAAATTTATCTGGAAGAAGTCTCTAAGGCCAACTTGGCAGAAGTGAACGCCGAAGATTTTTGTGCTCCTCCACCACGGCCCATAGATGCGATGTGGCGCGAGCTAGAGGGGTACATGGCGACCATCAGTAATCCCTATCTTAAAGCGCTGCTAGCGGCTTGCTTTGCTGACCCGCAAATTAAACATGCCTTTTGTCAGACCCCTGCCGGACGCGAAGTCCATCATGCCTACACGGGGGGTCTCTTGCAACATACTCTAGAAGTTATCTCTTACGCGGAAAAGATGGTTGAAGTGCAAGGCAATTACCTGAATCGAGATTTGCTTCTAACGGGCGCAATTCTCCACGATTATGCTAAAGTGGACGAATACGAGCTGCGTGCTTTTACATATGACTTTACGGACCGCGGGAGGCTCATCGGGCATCTCGTACTAGGTTCGGAAAGAGTCGGTAAACTTGCTCTGGGCATAGAGAACTTCCCCCCGTTGCTTCGTGATGAACTTCAGCACATGATCTTAAGTCATCACGGGCACCGCGAATGGGGTTCTCCTGAAGAACCCAAGACCGCTAACGCCGTGGCCTTACACCTGGCAGATCTCACCAGTGGGAAGATAGGGCAGGTAGAGCGAATCATTAAAGACACTTTGTCGCTTGGCGAACGTTGGTCCGCCTGGGACAAGCGACTAGAGTGCGCAATTTTAGCAGCTAACTGGGGAGGCGAGGATCATGAAGCGTAATCTGTCCATTCTCTTGGTTGTCGTGGTCGTGGGCATCGTTTGGTACCTGTCTAGACCGGCGGTTCCCGCTATAAAGTCTGTCGCACCGCTTACCGAGTTCCATCAGGCCATCGAACGAGGGCGCCCGATTTTCATTATGTTTACGAAGACGGGTTGCAGTTCCTGTGTGGCCATGTATCCCATTGTGCAAACCCTCAAGGATGAATTTGAGGACCGTATGGCGATGATTGTTGCCGACATCGGGGACGACCAAGGCTGGGAATTGTCCAGAGAGTTTGACTTTAGGGCTGTACCGCACTTTATTGTGATTGGCAATCAAGGGGGCCAAGATACCTATACCGGGCACACAACGGCAGAACAACTACGTGGAATGATAGAGGCAGCGTTGGCGTGGGCGCCTTAGAGACTTTGCAGTCCCTGCTGACGGGCAATTTTCCGGTGGCCTTGTTGGCCTCTTTTTTCGCCGGACTACTCACAAGTTTTTCTCCTTGTGTCATTGCCATGTCTCCTGTAGTGCTCGGCTATGTTGGTGCCTATGGTGGTAACAATAAATTGCGCAATTTACAGTTAGTCGTGTTCTTGGTAGTCGGCCTAGCAGTGGCCTTTGCCATACTCGGGCTCATTGCTGCGCTCATTGGGGGTATTTTCGGTCAGCTTTCTGACGTAGCGCCGCTAGTCCTCGGAGCCGTGCTGATCATTGTGGGGCTAAACTTGATGAAACTAGTTACTATTCCAGCCCTTGGCCTAAAGAAATGGCCAGTCCGCGTCAGCGGCAGAGGCGGCGCATTTTTGACAGGGCTCTTTTTTGGTGTGGCGGCCTCGCCATGCGCTACTGGGTTTCTGGCCGTTATTATCAGCCTGGCAGCGGTCTCGGATCGCCCCCTGCAGAGTGCAGCCCTGCTCTTTGCCTACGGCCTAGGACATGGCGTCCCCCTCATAATCGTGGGACTGACCGCCGGAACTATTAAATCGTTGCGTCAATTTAGTCAGTACTGGGATTATTTCTCTTATGTGGCAGGGTTGCTGTTCGTCGGTGTTGGTGTTTACCTGTTTGCCTTGTGGCTGTAGTCATAGTCATAACGTAGTTCGACAAGAACCTGTGAGTCTTTCACAGGTTTTTTGCTATGGCATAAACTAAGGCAAAAGCAACAGGGGGTGGAGAAATATGAGGGTGCTATTCGCCCTGCCCCCAGCGCCAGCAGTTTCAGGGTTGTCCCTAGTGCGAATCTATGTCCTTCGCCTTGCGGCTGCTCTCGTTCGGCGGGGAATGAGTGCGTATGTGCTAATGCCACATAACACAGAGCCATCCTATCCAGAGGTGGCAGGGCTCAAAGTAATCTACTGGCCAGACAATGACAATCCGAGTTTGCGTGCCATCCTGAGGGAGATTCGACCCCATGTCGTGCAGGTAGAAAACCGCCCGGAGCTAGTACCCGACATTCGCCAGGCCTTTTCTGGGCAATTGGTGCTCAACTTGCACCATCTATGGCCCCTAAGGAGGGAAAATATATCGCGAGATGCCTTGCGCGTGGCGCTATGCCTCGTAGACCACATTGTACTCGGCAGTTACTATGAGAAGAGTCTCTTCTTGGGTCGGTTTTTTGGTTTGCGCTGTCGCACCCATGTGGTCTATCCGGGGGTAGATGTGGAAGAATTCCGACCGTATACCGGCGACGCCGTACTGCAGCGCGAGAGAACCCAGTGGCGTCAGCGCCTTGGTCTAGCAAAGCAGGATTTTGTCGTCCTCGCGGTGGGCCAGAGTGGCGCACAGTCGGGAATAGACATCGTTTTGCAGGCCGCCAAGCTAGCCAATATCAGGCATCTAAAGGTGCTCCTTGTGAATGCCAATCTCGATGACTTATCGACTACGGGGTATGTGAACCCAAGCTTAGCTCCTGCTCTAATTGCTCCCCCTGCTCGCCTATTTGACACCGCTAATGCGCGCGATTTACCCGCCCTCTACCGTGTTGCCGATGCCTTTGTCTCACCCAGTCAGGTGCGCACTTCACTGGGCATGGTCAACTTGGCGGCACAAGCGTCTGGCTTGCCTCTAGTGACCGGCCTGCGCGGAGGTATTGTGGAGATGGTGGACCATAGGTGGACGCTTCTCTTGCGCAAGCACGGTGAGGCCAGTGCTTGGGCCAACGCCCTGCTTACCATTCTGCGAAGTGAAAGACTGCAGACGGAGATGGCCTTTCGTGGTCGAGAATTTGCCAAAGGTTTTGGCTGGGAACAGAGCGCACGGGGCTTTTTGCCGCTCTATAGTGGTTTTGCGCCACCCCGACCCTTCGGTTCCAGCTAACTTTAGCGCGTAATAGTACGAATTGTGTCGCAAAGAAATGCTTGGCAATTTCGTGGCAAAATGTTATCATTTTATCAAAAGACAGGAGGGTGATGGTGGTGTTTGTCACCTTGGTTAGTACGGAAAAACAAGTCGCTGCCATAGTCCGTTTGCGCGATGATAGCCAGGTAGAGATTGCCACCGAACAAAAATCACTCTCCGAACTGCTAAGTCAAATCTATCGACCCATGATGACCCCCATGGAGTTCGCGCTGGCCAATCACCTGCTCAACGGGTTTCGCGAGCTTGGCATTACTTGGGAAGTAAGGCTGAGAGAAGAAAGTATGTGTATAGAGTAGGTGCCCGCAAACTGTCGACGCAGTTGTCGGCAGTTTTTTGTTTGAGGCCGAGAAGAAACTTAAGTGTTGAATGTGGTTAGCGAGTCTAGGGTGTGGTAGAATGGGCAATGGAGAGTGCAGATGCGGAGGGGTTTTTTATGCGCGAAATCATCAAGTTAAGTCTAATACTTGCCATTATTTGCTCTGTTGCCGGCGCGGCATTAGCAGCCACCTATTCTGTAACGAGCAATATCATCGCTGAGCGGCAGCAGGCGGAGTTAAATATGCGCCTGCAGGAGCTCCTACCACTCGCGGATACTTTCACCCCTGTGGTGGCCGATGGCGTGACTTACTACCTGGCAACCCGCGCGGGGCAGCCTGCAGGGGCCGTGATGGTGGCGGCGGGCAGGGGATATGCCGGACCCATAGATTTGTTGGTGTCTTTTGCGGCTGATGGCAAGGTGCAGGGTGTTAAGGTCACCGGTCACAGTGAGACGGCGGGCATTGGAAATCGGGTAGAGACGCCAAGCTTTTTAAGACAGTTTGTTGGCAAAGAACAGGGGCAACCAGTTGCTATCGGCCAAGACATTGTCGCTGCTACAGGCGCTACAGTCTCGGCGCGTGGGGTCGCGGCAGGCGTGCGCCAGGCCATTGCCGACTTTAATGTGCATGTACTACGCGCTCCCCCAACTATTGAAGAGTTCGACTTGTCGCGCGTGCGCGATGGCGTATATAAGGGAGAAGCTCCGGGCTTTTATGGCCCAGTCACGGTTGAGGTCACCGTTCTCGGCAGCAAAATCACACAAGTCACGGTTAGCCACGTTGATACGCCAGAGGTGGCAGATGAGGCTGCGGAGATCATTCCGCGTCGCATAGTTGACAAGCAGCATTTTCGGGTCGATGTAGTGTCAGGAGCGACCGCTACAAGTGAAGCCATCATGCTGGCGGTGCGAAATGCAGTACCAGAGCCCGTCTTAGAAATTAGCGAGTTGGCAGATGGCGAGTATGAGGGTGAAGGCGAAGGCTTAATGGGCCCCATCCGGGTTCGCGTTACAGTACAAGGTGGTAGGGTGGTCAACATCGGAGTTCTGGCGCATAGCGAGACGCCCGACTATGCTGCCCGTGCTTTTCCGGTGATCACAGCGGCGGTCATGGAGAAACAGGCTCTGCAAGTTGACGTCGTGAGTGGAGCGACCGCGGCGAGCGAGGGGCTACTGACTGCACTCAAAACAGCTCTAGAAAAAGCGCCGCTCAGGTAGCGCAAGTAGTATTTGACTGATTCATTAAGCTACCGTCTAGGGTGGTAGCTTTTCACTTTTTGGAGGTGGCAATGTGCCCAGTTGGAAACGCAGGTTAGGCTGGACTGTAGTCCTGTTCTTAACTTGGATACTATTTGCCCAGAGCTTTCATTGGCAATCGCTGATAACCGGGATTGTGGTAGCTTTTTTTGTCACAATGTGGAACGATGATTTGCTCCTTAGTCTAAGCAACGACTTACATGTAGAGCGTAGGACTATGGTCCAGTGGTTTATGTTTGCGGTGTGGTTAGTAATTGATATATGCAAAGCCGCCTGGCAAGTAGCTGTGGTTGCCTGTGCGTTTCGCATGGACATACAGCCCCAGTACGTAACGCATCCCATCAAAGTGCATGAACCTGCCATGCGCATGGTTCTGGCCAATAGTATTACTCTGACACCAGGCACCCTTACTGTGGAGGCTCCGCAAAAGGGTGAGTTTGTGGTGCATGCCCTGACGGACGCGGCGGCCGAGGGCCTCAAAGACTGGCACATCGAGAATCGTCTGGTGGCCATAGAGAGGAGACTGCCTAGATGACATTATCGGCCTTGCTCATCACCTGCCTAGGGTTAGTTCTGCTCACCTTTGCTGCCCTCTATCGCGCTGTGGCTGGGCCCACACCGGCAGATCGGGTGGTGGCCATTAACGTGATTGGCACAAAAACCATGGTCGTACTCATATTAATTGGTTATATTTTTCAGGAGGCTCCGTTCTATATCGACGTGGCCATGGTCTATGCGCTTATTAGTTTCTTGCTGACTATTGGCGTTGCGCGCTACCTCGAAAAAGGCACCATTGTGTGAGGAAGGAGCAACAACATGATTAACTTGCTTGCTGAAATCATCGGCGTTGCCTTTCTATTGGCGGGGTTCTTTTTCTTTGCCGCCGGCACGCTTGGCCTTATTCGTTTCCCCGATGTCTTGACACGCATGCATGCCACCACCAAGTGCGATACTTTGGGCGCAGGGCTGATCCTGGTGGGGCTAATGTTCTTTTCGGATTCTGTCTACCTTATGTTGAAGTTGGCCGTAATTATTGTATTTCTGTGGATAGCCAACCCCACCGCCGCGCACTACATGGCTCGCGCGGTCTACCGCACCGAAGGGAGTGACGACAGTGCTGGCAGCGATTAATATCCTCCTTTTGGTATTTTTGGTGATTTGTGCCGTTGTCGTAGCTCGCATCAAGGATTTGCTCAGCGCGGTTATCATTTTTGGGGCTTACAGCATGGTCATGTCTATTATTTGGCAGCAGCTTCACTCGCCTGATATCGCGATCACGGAGGCAGCTATTGGTGCAGGCGCTACGTCGTTGCTATTCTTGGCCGCTATTAGCCGCACAAGGAGGCATGAAGAATGAAAAAAGTTTTGCCCGTACTTGTACTGGCGGCCATTGGCGTTTTGCTGGTCTTGACTGTGGCCGAAATGCCGACCTTTGGCGATAGCTATGCCCCGGCGCACCGCGGAGTTATGGACAAATACTTGCAAGATAGCGCTGTGGACACGGGGGCGATCAACACAATTGCCGCCATCATTTTAGACTACCGCGCCTACGATACTTTGGGAGAAGCTACTGTGCTTTTCGTAGCTGTTTTGGCTGTTACTGCGGCGCTTCACGGGGGCGGACATCATGCATGATCTCATTCTTGAAGTTGTAAATCGCTTACTCTTGCCTTTCATTCAGCTTTTCGGCATGTACATTCTCTTTCACGGCCACCTCTCCCCTGGTGGAGGCTTCTCGGGTGGTGCCGTCATCGGGGCAAGCTTAATACTTTACAGCTTGACATTCCGCTTTGCTAAAGTTAAACACCGCATGGACCATGACACCTCGGTCTTTTTTGAGGCGGCTGGTGCGCTAATTTACGTGGGGATAGGCTTTGTCGGCCTGTTTTTTGGCTACAACTACCTTACCAACAGAGGTGTTTTTCCCCTCGGCGTACCAGGGCAGCTATGGAGTAGCGGCATGATTCTCGTCATCACCCTCGCCCTAGGGGCCAAAGTGAGCGGCACGATTCTGTCACTATTCCAAGAACTCTTGGAAGGGGGGAGTGATGAACATGGTACTCCTTGAACGGCTGTACACTAACATCTACTACTTAGTTGCGGTGGTGCTCTTTGTCATTGGGTTTCACACTATGCTCACTCACAAGAACCTCATCAAAAAATTGATGGCTCTAAATATCATGGATACCGCCATTTTTCTCTTCTTTGTGGCCATTGGGTATCGTCAAGGCGGGCAGGCTCCTATACTCGTGCCTGGGGTCGAGAAGTTTGTCAACCCAATCCCGTCCGCGCTAATTCTCACTGGTATAGTTATTTCTGTGAGCTTTACCGCCTTTGCGCTGGCACTGGTGGTCCTCCTTTACAAACACTATGGGACCCTTGATTCTGATGAAATAATCGCGATTAGAGGCAAAAAACATGTTTAGTATAAGTCATGCCCCTATTCTTATGGTCGTTACACTACTCATGACTGCGTTTGTCGTGCCGCTTGTGCGTAAGAACATGCGCCTAGCCAAAGGGCTTTTTCTTGGCGCCGGTCTCATAGTTGTTGCGCTAGCAGTATTAATTACCTTAGAGGTGCTACAGTCTGGCACCATGATTTATGCGGTGGGGGAATGGTCTGCACCGCATGGTATTGAGCTCGTGGTAGACGCCTTCGCGGCCTATGCTTCTTTGGTAGTTTCTGTTATTTCCTTTATTATATACTGGTTTATCGTTTTTGCCCCCCGTGAAGTCAACTATGAGGCGGGCTACTATGCCTTGATTCTACTACTGTCCGCGGCTATGCATGGCATTGTCATGGCTGGTGATATCTTTAATCTCTTTGTCTTTGTCGAGATTAGTTCACTGGCAGCGGTCGCTATTATTGCGGTAAAGGGAACTAAGGAGAGTATCGAGGCCAGCTTTCGTTACCTGATGTTGAGCGCACTTGGTTCAGGGGGGCTCTTGTTTAGTATCGCCCTGCTCTTTATGATAACGGGGCATCTTAACATGGGCTACATGAGGGTAGCTCTCGCTACCACGGCAGGGCAGTACCCCTTGAACCTGTTGACGGCCCTAGCCTTTATGGTCATTGGGCTAGGCGTCAAGTCAGCGCTCTTCCCCCTTCATATCTGGTTGCCTGATGCCCATGCTAATGCCCCTACGGGCTCGAGTGCACTGCTCTCGGGGCTTGTCGTTAAAGTATATGTTATTGCCTTCATGCGCATCGCCTACATGTTGCTTGGCATGGATCTATTTTATATCTTGCCACTTCGCCAAATTCTCCTTGTTTTGGCGGCACTGGCCATTATAGCTGGCTCCGTATTCGCCATTGTGCAGGACAATATTAAGCGCCTTTTGGCATTTTCTACTGTTGCACAGGTTGGGTACATCTTTCTTGGGTTTTCTTTGCTAACCGCAAGGGCAGTAGAAGGTGCAATTTGGCACATTCTTATCCATGCCATCATGAAGACATTGTTGTTTTTGGCTGTTGGTGTGGTTATACAGCAGAGTGGGTACAAGAAAATCTCCCAGGTACATGGCCTGGCGCGCCGCATGCCGTTGACTTTTGCCTGCATCACCCTAGGTGCTTTGTCTATGGTCGGTATACCGGGTACAGCGGGTTTTATCTCCAAGTTGTATCTCGCGCTAGGAGCGCTCGATGCTGGTCTGGTTATTTTTGCCGTACTAATTCTTATTAGCAGTCTCTTGTCTGCAATCTACTATTTTCCCCTCATTATTACGGCCTACTTCGGACATGATGCTTCGCCGGATGTTAAGGAACCTAGTCTCGCCGTGCGCTTGCCGCTGGTCATTCTTTCCTTGGCAATTCTATTTTACGGCCTCATGCCCTCGATGTTGCTGCCTTTAGTGCGTCAAACGGCCTTGCTGATAACGCGTTAAATTTGGAGGGTTGGTCATGAGTTTGTTACTTCAGTCGCCAGTTTTGGCGGTTATTATTCCCTTGCTGTTCTTTGTCGTCATTTACATGGTCGAGCGGCGCTCTTGGCGACTGCGCAATGCACTAGCTGTGCTCGCCCCACTCGCCTCGTTTGTGTTTTTAGCGAGCAACTACTCCCGTGTGCTCGCGGGAGAGAGAGTCTTGATTGAGTTTCCTGCGATACTGCCGCCACTAGGCATGTCTTTTAGTGTAGACTACCTCTCGCTACTTGTGGGTCTTGTGGTGTCGGGAGTGTGGTTCTTAGTGGCAGTCTATTCTACGGAGTACATGGTCAAGGAACATGCCAAGAACCGCTACTATCCCTTCTCGACCCTGACCTTGGCAGGAACCATGGGAGTGGTACTCAGTGGAGATCTGTTTACGCTCTTTTTGTTCTTTGAGCTGATGTCTCTCTCGGCGTATGTATTGGTAGTTCATGAAGAAACAGCCGAAGCCATGCGGGCGGGGTATAAGTACCTGGTGCTCACTATTATCGGCGGGCTAGCCTTGTTTTTTGCCATTATCGCCGTCTTCGAAATTGCGGGCACGGTCTCTTTTGCCTCCGGTGGCTTTATTGCCGAGGCCAGCGGACTAGCAGTACTAGCCTTCTATGGCTTCCTTATTGGCTTTGGTATCAAGGCAGGGATAGTTCCCTTGCATGTCTGGCTGCCCGAGGCACATCCTGTTGCTCCTAGCCCAGCTAGTGCTTTGCTTTCGGGCATTATGCTTAAGACCGGGGTTTACGGCCTCATACGTGTTGTCTTCAATGTATTCGGTCACGAGGTAGTAAGGGCGGGCGGTTTGGATACAGTTCTGCTAGGTTTAGCTGCCGTGACAATTTTTCTCGGCTCAGCGGTAGCCATCGCCCAAGATGATATAAAAAGGCGTCTTGCCTATTCGAGCGTTGGACAGATGGGCTATATCTTGCTCGGCATCGGGCTTTTGCAGGAGAGGGCTTTAATCGGGGCCATTTTTCATATCTTTGCCCACGCCATCATGAAGGCCACACTGTTTTTGTCGGCTGGAGCGATTATCTACAAGACCGGCAAGAGGCGTGTATCGGAGTGGCGAGGCCTTGGCCGCGAGATGACGGTCACCATGGTCTCCTTCACCGTAGCCGCTCTCTCCATGATTGGCATTCCGCCCTTGGTTGGTTTTGTCTCGAAGTGGGAGTTGGCCCTAGGGTCACTTGACGCGGGGAGCTGGGGCTTTGTCATCCTGCTCTTGCTCAGCTCACTGATGAATTTTATCTACTACTTCCCTGTCATTCAAAATACCCTTTTTGGCGAGCAACACGCAGCCAAAGAGGTGTCCCCCAAAACTCGTGAATTACCTTTAGCCATGCTTGCGCCCATTGTCTTCATGGCTCTGGTCATTGTTTTTGTCGATCTCTTTCCGCAAAGCGGGGTGCTTGACTTGGCTAAGCGGGCAGCCCAGGCACTATTTCTCGTTGTTAAGTAAGGAGAGGGAAGATGGATTCTCTGAACTTGTTGCTCTTAACTCCGACCATCATTCCCATTCTAGGTGCGGTGCTGATTTTATGCGGGACGGTGCGTTCTTGGTTGTGGCCTCGCCTTGTGGCGGTGGTGGCAGGGCTGCTTACGCTCTCCTCTACTGCTCTGATCTTCCAGCTCGGCCGAAACGGCACTGTACTAGAACTCAATCTACTTCAAGTCGTAGACTATGGACTGAGCTTTCGTCCCTCCTTCTTGGGGTCGACTCTGGCCCTGCTTGTCGCGGGGTTATGGGTGCTGGCGACCTTGTTCGCAGCTTCTTACCTGCAACACACACATTCGCCGCGGCGTTTTTTCTCTTTTTTTCTCCTCAGCATGAGCGGCTGCCTTGGCGTATTCTTGGCCGCGGATTACTTTACCCTCTTTGTCTTCTTTGAGTTTATGACCTTCACGGCCTATCCCCTAGTCGTTCATGCGGAAAACGATCACGCTCGCCGAGCGGGGGATATCTACCTCTACATGAGCGTCGCTGGTGGGCTAGTACTGCTATTTGGCGTCTTGCTACTGGTTTGGACGACGGGTACGGCCGAGATAACGCCGCAGCTGCATGTATTGCTGGAGAGAGGCGTCAACCCCTATGCCGTGGCCCTGATGTTTGTCGTAGGTTTTGGGCTCAAGATGGGCCTTGTTCCCCTCCATATCTGGCTGCCCTACACATACACCTCTGCCCCTGCCCCGGCAACGGCCATGCTTTCTGGTGCCATGAATAAAACTGGCGTCTATGGCCTGGTGACTTTTTTGACCATCACTCTGGCCGGCAATTCCGCTACTCTCGCGAGTGCCGCTGCACGCGTACAGGAGAACCTCGGCTTGGTGTTAATGGTGGTGGGGCTGGCCACGATGTTAATCGGGGGCTATCTCGCCTTAATTCAAAACAACATCAAGCGCCTGCTGGCCTATTCGAGCGTTAGCCAGATGGGCTACATACTGCTGGCAGTGGCCTCAGTGATGTACCTCACCAAGGAAGGTGGCTTAGCTCACACGGCAGCCGTCTACCACGCCTTCAACCATGCCTTGTTCAGCACAGCCTTGTTTCTTTTGGCAGGCGTAATCTATCTTGCCGCAGGTAGCCTCCACTTGGAACGCCTGGGTGGCTTAGCACGTTTCCTGCCATTTACGGCGATTACTACTCTTATCGCCGCCTTGTCTGTACTGGGACTACCTGGTTTCGCTGGCTTTGGTAGCAAGACCTTAATCCATAAAGCCCTCGTAGCCGCAGCAGAGCATGGCGCCAGCCCGTGGTTGCTCCTAGCTGAAAAGCTATTTGTCGTAGGCAGTGCCATCACCGCCGCTTACTTCATCAAACTGTACTTGGGTGTGTTTTTTGGCCAGTTTAAAGGTGAGCGCCTGCGTAGCCGGCACGAAGGATGGCTCTCGCGGGGGGTTCTCACCCTCTTAAGTGTGAGTATGTTACTTGTCGGCGCCTTTCCGGGGGCTGTTATGCGTTTCTTTAGCCTTGCAGCGGAAGGAACCCTGGTTAATACAGCCTACTTGGCCAAGAAGCTGCCAACTATCAATTTTTGGACGGCCTATGCCTACGGTGGGGTGTTTTGGCCCTTTGTCATAGGTGCGGGTTTGTATATTTTGGCCAAGTACAGTGGCCTGTTTGGCTGGCGTTACCCGAAATGGCTGTCTATTGAGGGGGTTATTTTTCGTCCGGCCTACCAGGCCTTCCTCATTTTTTGCTGTCGCTACGCCACTAAGGCCGATGGGGGCATTTGCGATGTCTATGACAGGGGTGGTACCATTTCTGGCCGTTTGTTGCGTCGTGTCAAGAGGTTTGACGACCTCATTGATGAAGGCTATGATGCGGTGGGGCACGGCACCACGCAACTTGTTGAACAGGCTAGGCAGCTCGATCAGGGCGTGGGCAAGATGTACAAAGTTGCGGGGCAGCGTGCGCAGGCCGTTGCACAGACTATGAGTGCTCTTGACGCTAGTGTGAGTGTTGGCTACGCCAAGGCCGGTGAGGCCGCCTTGCGCGTTACCGAAGGCCTGACAGAATTAGAGCAGTACGCCGAAGAGGGCGCGACTCAAGCAGCTGTAATCATCACTTCAAGAGAAGCTCTCGCTCCACGCGTCTCCGAAGACACCGCTTTCAACTTGCAGAACGTGACCATCGGGTCACTTATTGTCGCCGTGCTTTTGCTTATATTGCTGGCTATCCTGTACATCTTCGGCGGACAAGTTTTGTAGGAAGGGAGTGACAGTCTTGACCGCGTTCGACAAAAAAATAGCAGTAATCATACTGCTAGTGGCACTTGTCATGATGGCGGGGGTACTTTACAGGCGTGTTGTGACCCCACCCGGTCAACAGTCTGTCATCTTGGTTGACAACAGGGTGGTGACCACGGTGGTTCTTGCTCCTAATGCGGAGAAAAGAGATTTCATGGTGCAAGGGGTGCGGGGCGAAAGTGTTATTCGTGTCGAAGGCTCCTACATTAGCATTGTGTCCTCGGCTTGCCCAGATCAGCTCTGTATAAAGATGGGTCGTAAGAGCCGCCCTGGCGAGGTCATCGTCTGCCTGCCTAACCGAGTGGTAGTCAGGATTGAGGGCAATGAGCACTAGCTTGCCCGGCCACAAAACCACTGGCAAACGCCCAGTGTAAATTGTAGCCCCCGCAGCGACCGTGCACGTCGAGAACCTCTCCGGCGAAGTAAAGTCCCCCTTGCACTTTGGAGCACAGGGTGGCGGGGTCGACCTCATCTAGCGGAATACCCCCCCAGGTTGTCTGTGCTTGTTCCCAAGTGTGGAGCCCAACAATGGGAAAATCCCACCAGAAAAGCTGGCGGCTCAATCGTGCTAGCTCGGCCCGCGACAGGTCTCCGGCGAACTTCTTATGTTCTAAGCCAGCTTCTTTTAGAACAGGGAGGCAGAGCTGGTGGGGGAGGTAGCCTGCGAGCGCCTCGCTCGGGGCCTTGAACGAGAGTTCTCCCAGGTAATGGCGCAAGAAACCGAGCAGTTTACTTTCGGTGGATTCTTCATATGCTAACTTCAGGCGTAAAGTAAGGCCCTGGCGATGACCTATGGCGCGTGAGAGGTCAAAAACAGGGATGCCAGAGAGGCCATAGTCAGTGAAAAGAACTTCGCCGTGCTCAGAGAGGCCTAGTTCTGGTATAGCCACTGTGGCCGCCAAGCGTAGCCCCGACAAGGTCTTGAGATGTGCAGATTGTAGCCGCAGTCCTACTAGGGCGGGGGAGGGAGCGAGTAGGCTATGCCCGAGGGCTTCTGCCAGTCGGTAGCCATCTCCAGTGCACCCAAGCTTTGGGGCGGCCATCCCACCTGTGGTGAGGAGCACCCGCAGGCCTTGGCTCTGCCCTGTGCCATGACGGAGAGTAAACCCTCGTGAAGTTGCTTCGATGCTGTGCACGGGGGAACTGACCGCGGTGGCAACCCCCTGGCGCGCTAGTTCGCTTAGAAGCACAGTCAGCACACTTGCGGCCTGCTTAGTGCGAGGGTACCATCTGCCCTCCTCACTGATGATGAGGAGACCTAGTTCGCCAAAAAAACGTTTTGCAGCTTGGTTGTCAAAACGCCGTAGAACTTTTTCTGCTACTCCGACATTGGTGCTGACAAAATTATCTAACGACCAGTGGTCGTTGCCGAGGTTGCAGCGTCCATTACCGGTGGCCAGAATTTTTTTGCCGAGCTTGGCGTTTTTTTCGATGATGAGTACTTTCGCACCCCGTCTAGCGGCCACAATTGCCGCTACTAGCCCCGATGCTCCGCCACCAACAACCACTAAGTCATAAATCATAGTAAGGATTCGCCTCCTACTTCTAGTTGACAGTCGAGGTTCTCGAGGTTTGTACAAGAAAGGACTAAGATTTATGCGTGCATTAATACAGGGCTTTATTTTAGGGCTGGTCGTTATCCTTCCCGGTATGAGCGGGGGAACAGTATTTCTTATCATGGGTCTTTATGAGAAAATGATCGCCGACTTGGTGCGTTTTAACTTGCGTCCCTATGTGCCGATATTCGGCGGCATGGTGGTTGGTATATTCGTAGGGGGCACCGTTTTTGCTCTCGTGTTTGAGAGATTTCGTGATGTGACGGTGGCCTTTCTCTTTGGCAGCCTCCTAGCTTCTGTACGCGCTGTGCTTGGCGGTGGGCCAAGCCCTAGTGTGCCACGCGTGCTTGCTATGTTGGCAGGTTTAGCCGCAGGGCTCATCTTCGGGGCAGAACCCATGATGATGGCGCAGGAAGCGGTGGTGGTCAGTCCCCTTACTTTGCTCATCGGGGGTGCCTTGAGCACAGCAGCCATGGTTTTGCCGGGTGTGCCGGGTAGTTCCATACTTATTATAATGGGCATCTATGATACCATGCTCTACTATATCAAAGAAATGATACTTGGGCAGTTAGCTATTTTTGCTGTAGGCAGTGTGGGGGGCCTATTTTTACTGGCCTATGTGCTCGACAAGCTCTATGCGCGCTATCGCGATCTTTTGTCCTACTTCTTCGCCGGGCTGATCCTAGGCTCAACTAGGGCCCTCCTGCCGACAGAGTTTACTCTCTTTGTCGTGCTGAGCTTCGTAGTAGGCTTCATGGTCATGTGGCCTCTTGGCGGCAAGGGGCAAGCTACAACCTAGTATCTATACTGGGCGTCCCCTTACGGGCACCAGAGAGATTTGGGGGACGTTTTCACTGGGGTGCGTAAATACTACTACTGGGCAGCCATAGACGGCCTCAATGAGCGGAGGACGCAGTACTTCTAGGGGAGTCCCCTTAGCAGTCAGTTCTCCCTGTGACAAGACCAAGAGTCGCTCACAGTATAGAGCGGCCAAGTTTATGTCGTGGAGTACCGTAATAATGGTCATGCCCTCTTGCGACAAAGACTTTAAGAGCGATAAGAGCTCCATCTGGTGCTTGATATCAAGATGCGCGGTCGGTTCGTCTAGCACGAGTAGGGGGCAGTCTTGGGCGAGGGCGGTAGCGATGCGCGCCCGCTGCTTTTCGCCGCCGCTCAAGGTGCTAAGGTGTCTACCCTCTAGGTCGATTATTCCCGCCTTGGCAAGTGCCTGATTGACCAGTTCCTCATCCCTTGGGGTCGCGCCCTGAAGTAGTGACTGGTGGGGTAGGCGGCCTAGGTGGGCCAGTTCTCGCACCGTTAAGTCGATGCCTAGCACACTCTCCTGTTCGACTACCGCTAAGTGCTGCGCCATTGCTCGGTGCGAGAGCTTGGCCAGTGGGTAGCCAGCAAGCCACACCTCGCCACTTTGTGGGGTCAGCCAGCGGCTCATGATTTTCACTAATGTCGATTTTCCGGAGCCGTTAGGTCCTATTATTCCGGTCAAAGTGCCTTTAGGGAACTCTGCGTTAATGTTCTTCAAGACAGGCCTATGGGCGAAACTAAAAGAAACATTAGAGATAACTAGCGGGTGCATTAGATCATCGCCTTTCGGCTTCTAGCAAGCAGGTATAAAAAGAAAGGTCCGCCCACCAAGGCCGTGATAATGCCAACTGGTAGCTCTGTCGGTCGCAGGATAAAGCGCGAGGCAATGTCAGCAGTGGTCATAAAAATAGCGCCGACCAAGGCGGAATAAGGCAGCAGGCGGCGATAATTTTCTCCGCCTAAAAGGCGTGCCATATGAGGAGTCATCAGGCCCACAAAGCCAATGACGCCACTGACAGCTACTGCGGCCGCTGTGAGCAGGGCGGTAGAACACAGGAGGAGGAAACGTACCCTTTCGACATTAACCCCCAGGTGATGCGCAGTCATGTCACCTAGGCTGATGGCCGTGAGGTAGCGGTGGTAGAAAAAAGCCAGCATGTATCCCGCTACAAGGTAAGGCGCCGCCAAAACTACATGGTGCCAGCCGCGTGCCGCAAAGCTACCCATTAGCCAGAAGAGCAGGGGATGGATTCTATTGCCGCTAAAGTATACCATGAGGGAAACTAGGGCCGAAAGAAAACTACTCATGGCTATGCCTGCCAGCAGTAACCCTAAGGTGGAACGGCCAGCTACGCGGCGGGCGAGCAGTAAGACGATGAGCAAAGTGACCACAGCGCCTATGAAGGCCATGGGTGTAATCGCGCCCAGCCCGAAGATGCTAAACTGCAAGCCAAGCAGCATGGCGGAGGCGGCCCCAAGACTAGCACCCGCCGAAACGCCCAAGATATGGGAGTCAGCGAGACCATTATGGAGAAGCCCCTGTAGGACGGCCCCTGCTGTGGCCAAGCCAGCGCCCACCATGGCGGCCAGTATTACGCGCGGCAGTCGTAGCCGAAAAATAACAATGGTTTCGTAGTCCCATTCTGTAGCCGGCTGGGACATTAACTGCACCAGGGCTGGCCCAAAACGGGCAGGGGCGATATCTACCGCCCCCAGCACCATGCCAGCAAGCATTACGAGCGCCAAAACTAGGGAGAGGGTGACGACTAGTCGCCCTCTCTTTAATTTCTCTACAACCCTGACTAACGCCATAAGTCGGGGTGAAGTAGCCTGGCCATCTCGCGCAGGCCCAAGGCTAGGCGCGGACCTGGGCGCAGTACAAGGTCTTCGTTGACCAGGTAGACGCGATTGTTTGCTATAGCGGGCACAGTCTCCCAGTTCGCCCTTTGCTTAATGGCCTCCACAGTCTCTGGGCCATGCCCACGGAACATGACAGTTGGCTTTTGGGCCAGTATTTCTTCCAGTGACAAAACGGGGAAGTTGGTGGCGGCGTTGCTAGCTAGGTTGATTCCGCCTGCCCGCGTGATGAGCTCATGGATAAAGGTATTGGGTCCGGCACTGGTGATAGGGTCATGCCAGATCTCAAAGTAGACCAATGGACGGCTGCCCTCTGCTAACCCCCGCGTCTTTTCCTCCACTTCGCGCATGGCAGCGGTCAGTTCCTGCTCAATGGCTTGCGCTTGCCTTGTAGTACCTGTGGCCTGGCCCAAAAGGGCGGCGTTAGCGATTACTTGAGCAATGTTCTTGGGGTCTACAGCGAGAACCGGAATGTTTAACTGCTCTAGTTGTTCTACGACAGCCTGGTGCAGGCTAGCGGCAACGACTAGATCAGGCTTTACGCTGACAATTTTTTCTACCGAGGGGGGGCCAAAGCCGCCTACCTTTTCTTTGGTCTGTGCCAGAGCGGGATAGTTACAAAATTCAGTTACGCCCACAATTTTGTCACTTAGGCCGAGGGCAAAAAGCAACTCCGTGGTGCTTGGAGCCAGAGAAACGATGCGTACCGCCGGTTTCTCGAGGGTGATTTGGCGCCCGAAGTCATCCGTTAGGACGATAGGTCTTTGAAAAAGTGCTGTGATGGGTGCACAGCCGGCCGCAACAAGCGCCAGAATGGCGATTAGGGCCAACAGGGAAAGTTTTTTCACAGAGAGACCTCCTTAATATTGTGAGACGGTACGAAACACAAGAACAATGTAACAGTTTAGCAAGTCCACTTGTTAAGTTGCAGTACATCCCCTCTCCCATAAAGTAAAAATCCTCAACCTTGAGGTTGAGGATAGGTAGAGCAAAAGGGGGCCCCCCATGGCTCTGACCCAGTCCCCTCGACCGAAGGACGGTGTCTGCATCGTGGGGGCAGGTCTCCTGGCTCTGGGATTCGCGCGCCCGGCTCCTTCCCGTCTGCTACTAGAGACAGTGGTCTTGCCGGGTACTACCCATTACAGTGGCGGGACCGCTCAGGACTTTAACCTGATTCCCTTTTAATCCCCACAAACGGGGAACCTCCACAAAGGCTATTTAATTGCACTACAAGTATAGCACATAAGGACATCGCGCAAAAGCTAGTCTTTACCTGCTGTGATGCGGGCACACTACGAGGTGAAAGTCGCCATAGAGATATGGTGTGCCATGTACGGGGCAGCTTGGTTTGCGATCGAGAAAGCGCAGAAAGAGCTCATGAGGTTGTAGCGGGTACTTGCCGTAAGTAACAGCAAAATACTCTGTTGCGTTTTGCACTACGTTTTGATTAAATCTACATGCGGCTACTTCCCACTTGGTAGGCTCTGCAGGCGGGTCATTGGTGACGGCGGCCACGTCTAGTAGGCGGGTTGTAGCCACGGTGAGAATGATAGCGAGCAAAGTCACAACCATTAAGAGTTCGAGGAGCGAAAATCCTGCCTGTTGGCGCATTGCGAGAACCTCCTTTATAGAGAAGTGTTCCCGACTCGGCAACTAACAAGTACTGAAAGCAGGGGTGCGCACGCATGTTAAAGCAATTGCTCGTTTTGGCGGATAAACTCCCCATCTATGTCGTGGGTGGAGCGGTGCGGGACTTGTACCTCGGCCGTACAAGTTGCGACTACGACTTACTAATTCCCGCGCCAGGGTTCATGACTCATCTCGGGGAGATCTCCCTGCTGCTAGGGCAGCAACCGTTTGCCCTGAGCCATGAAAACCAGCATTGGCGCTACCATAAGGAAGGTGCCGTACTTGACATCGCCCCGCTCTACAAGAGCCTGGGGGACGATCTAGCACGGCGCGACTTCACTGTCAATGCTATGGCCATGGAGCTAAGAGACTTCTTGGCGAAAGATCTAGAAAAAGTTCATGATTATCACTTCGGGCGGGAGCACCTTGCCTCACGAACTCTAGTTCTCACCTCCCCTCTGGCTTTCACCTCTGATGCGCTGCGAATTTTACGCGCAGCACGCCTTAAAGCCGAACTTGGCTTTACCGTCAGTGGTCACCTGGAGGCAAAAGTTAGTGCCGCGCTCGAACCATTACGGCACTGCCCTGGGGAAAGGGTGTGGGCTGAACTAAAGAGGATTACAGTAGCTCCTTTTGCTATATCTGCCTACATGTGGCTAGAGCAGCAGGGGGTCTTGGCGGCGTTGTTCCCGGAGCTAGAAGCCGGAAAGGGAATTTCACAGAACCAGTATCACGCTTTTAGCGTGCATGAACATTCTTGGCGGGCCTTTTCCGGCTATGTAAACCTATGGCAAGCCCCTGATTTTCTCGAACAAACCGTCCGCGAATGCGTGGTGCGAGATCTAAGGTGCCTGCCCATGAATTTAGAGGCTGTTTGTAAGTTGGGGTCGCTCTTGCATGACATCGGTAAGCCGCCGTCTCGCGTGGTGCGCGCCGAAGGCAAAGTTACCTTCTACCGGCACGAGCAAATCGGCGCGGGGATGATTGGGCCCATGGTACAACGTTTACGCTTAGCAAGCAGAGAAGCCAAGCTGCTAGGCCGCTTTGTGCGGTGGCATACCTACTTGGCGCAGTTGTCACGTCAACCGCGCCTTCATGAAGGGCATCTCTTTCGCGTGGCCAGTCGACTAGGCGAGCACAGCGTTCCCATTGCGCTCTTTAGTGTGGCCGACCTACTCGCTAAAGGGGAAGAAATGGAAAGGGACGAAAGCTACAAGAGGGTTGTGGCCACCCTCAATCGCTTCTTGCAGGCCTGGTATTTTCAGCATGACGAAGTAATCCGCCCCTCACTCCCCCTGAACCCAGCGGAGCTTGCTATCGAGTTACAATTGACCCCGGGGAGCTGGCTGCAAGAGACGATGACTCATCTCGCAGAGCAAGCTGCACGGGGCCATGTAAAAACCAAGGAGCAAATGATAACGCTGGCAAAACAATTTTGCCAGCGTAGCGAAGATGTCTTAGCGAACTCGCGCATGACCTTGGTAAACAAGACCACGTCCTCCGTCTAAGGTGACAATCTGCCCGTCTTTAAGAAGGCCGGTAGCGCCATTTATGCCTACAATCGTAGCCTTGTTGAGGTTAAGCCCCACGATAGCCCCGTGTGAGGTGAGGCCACCCTCCTCGGTGATCAGGCCAGCAGCTCGCTCTATGGCCGGAATGTAGTCGCTGTCGGTAGCGAACGTAACCAGTATATCACCCGCTTGTGTCTTGGCATTGGCCTCTGCCGCGTTCTTAGCAATCGTAACTCGCCCTTCAGCGGTAATGGCGCCGATACCTGTGCCCTTAGCTAAGACATCGCCAACTACGTGTACCTTGAGCACATTGGTCGTGCCCGGCACACCCACAGGGATGCCCGCGGTGATCACTACCAAGTCGCCGTTTCTTATTAACCCCGCACTTAAGGCGCGCTGTACCGAACCGTCGATCAGGTCATCGGTAGTCGCGATAGGTAGACCAACGAGAGGAGCGACCCCCCACTGCAGGTTCAGACGTCTTGCCACAGCGGCACTCGTGGTAATGGCAATGATGTGCGCGGCGGGGCGGTGCTTAGATACCATGCGTGCCGTCCAACCTGATTGGGTGGGCGTGATAATGGCCGCCGCGGTGAGTTCAGTAGCTACTTGTACGGTGGCGTGGCTAATGGCGTCGGTGACAGTGGAATTGCGCACCTGGCAGGCATCAACGTTAGCCTGGCCATATTGCAGTGCTTGTTCAGTGCGGAGAGCAAGGCGCGCCATGGTCTGCACGGACAAAAGGGGGTACTTGCCGCTGGCAGTCTCTCCCGATAGCATAATGGCATCGGTACCATCAAAAATAGCATTAGCCACATCACTAGCCTCGGCACGCGTGGGGCGGGGATTACGCATCATGGAGTCGAGCATTTGCGTTGCCGTAATCACCGGCTTGCCAGCGCTGTTAGCTTTACGGATCATTTCTTTTTGTATGATGGGCACTTCTTCGGCTGGAAATTCAACTCCCATATCGCCGCGTGCTACCATGAGACCATCGGCTACCTTCAGGATGGCATCGAGATTGTCAACGCCCTCCTTATTTTCAATCTTAGCAATAATGGGGATGTTGGCACCTAGCCCTTCGATAAAACGGCGCACCGCGTAAACATCATTGGCATTGCGCATGAAGGAAGCCGCTATGTAGTCAACGCCCTGTTCCACGCCGTAACGCAGGTCGGCTTCATCTTGTGGAGACAATACAGGGAGGTTAATACGCTTTCCGGGCACGTTAATACCCTTGCGATTGCTCAACAGGCCGCCCACAATAACTTTGCAGACGACACTGTCGTGGGTGGTGTAGAGAACACTGAGCTCAAGCAGGCCATCATCCAAGAGCAGGCGGTCAAGGGGGGCGACATCTTGTGGCAGGCGCAGGTAGCTCACGCCTACTCGCTCCACACTGCCTGGCACCGCTTGGGTAGTGAGGGTAAAGGTGTTACCAGGAATAAGTTCAATAGGGCCGTCAGCGAAGGTGCCGATGCGAATCTCGGGGCCCTTGGTGTCTAGCATTATCGCGACATGCTTGCCTAGATCTTGTGCCGCTTGACGTAAATTGCCCAAACGTACCCCGTGTTCCGCATGGCTACCATGCGAAAAGTTTAGTCTCGCTACATCAAGCCCTGCTCTAATCAGGTCGCGCAACATTTCAGGGCTCTCGCTAGCTGGCCCAATGGTGCAGACAATCTTTGTTTTTCTCATACTTGCCGCCTCCCACCACAACTTGTCTTTATTCTAACATATGGACCTATGTTTCAATGTGTATTTGTAATCTCCTGTATCAAGGTGCCCGCTTGCTCTCTAAAATATGATAATGCCCACGAGCCCCGCCGCAAGAAGAAGCAAAATTGGGTTAAATTTAGTGCGCAGCATCAGGATTAGCACGGTAACAGCAATGGCAGCGCTACGTATATCGTTAATCGTTAGTCTGCCCACCGAAATTGCTGCGGAGAATATGAGCACTACCACGACAGGACGAACGGCGGCCAAGGCGGCCTTTAATTGCGGTGCACCGTTAAAGCGCACGAAGAGGAAGGCGAAGGTCATGACGGTAAGAAGAGAAGGCGTAACTACCCCTAGGGTCGCCGCCGTGCCCCCAAACAGACCTCCCATTTTGTAGCCAACAAAGGTGGCTGAATTGATAGCAATCGGACCAGGCGTAATTTCCGCTACTGCCAGGATATCGATGAATTGCTGTGCCGTGAGCCAGGCCTGATTGCGCACGACCTCTCGCTCAATGAGCGGTATCATCGCGTAGCCACCGCCGAAGCTAAAGAGTCCAATCCTAAAGAAGCTTACAAAGAGTTCCCAGATGATCATGGCGATGTTCCCGGGCGACGCTGGCGATAGTGATAAACAAGGCCAAACAAGGCGGCGCCAGCAATAATGACAGCGGGGTGCCAGTTAGAATTTAGACTAATCAGCAGCGCTACCGCTGCGAGGCCCATGCTAAAGTTATCTACCAGCACTTTTTTACCGAGGGTGAGGGCAGCGGCAAAGATGAGGGCCACCACCGCCGGGCGAATGCCTTTAAAAAAATCGAGCACAATGGGACCAGGCGTAGTCGCGGTAAGAGTAGCGGCCAGCAAGGTTATGATAATAAAGGAGGGCAAGACGGCGCCTAGGGTGGCTACGGCAACACCGGGCAGGCCGAGAAGCTTGTAGCCCGTAAAAATGGCCGTGTTGATGGCAATCGCCCCCGGGCTCGACTGTGCAACGGCCAGCACGTCGATAAATTCCTGTTCGCTTTGCCATCCTCTTGTATGTACAATCTCGCGCTCTATAACTGGCAACATGGACAGCCCTCCGCCAAAAGTGAAAGCTCCAACTTTGCAGAAACTCCAAAAAAGGGCGGTGAGGGTGGGGGGGGTAGGGTGCTCCAATGCAATCACTCTCCTAAACACATGCACATTATAGCATAAGGGGAACTCGTTTAGCGCATGGTTATCGTGAGAGTAGTTGCGGCCGACAGCAGGAAATCACTGTGCACTGTGGAACGAATAAATGTAGCATGACCAAGAGCAAGAGTGAATATAGGAGGGCATTTATGGAAATTAAGACGATCATGGTTGTAGGCGCGGGTCAAATGGGGAGTGGAATCGCTCAAGTAGCTGCCCAAAGTAATTACACAGTGCTCCTCTGCGACCTCTCGAGTGAGTACCTTAGCAGAGCCCAAGCAAACATAGCTAGGGTCTTGACTAAAGCAGTGGAGAAGGGCACTCTGTCTAATGACGAAAAAGAGGCCACCCTATCACGCCTCACGGTCACCACGGAAATGGACAGGGCTGTAGAGGCCGATCTCGTCATTGAAGCGGTGAGCGAGAATGTTGAAGTCAAAAAAGGGGTCTTTATAGAGCTAGATCGCACCTGCGCCCCCCATGCCATCTTAGCTAGTAATACTTCAAGCCTTTCTTTAACGCAGTTAGGGTCTTTCACTAAGCGCCCAGCGAAGGTCATTGGGCTGCATTTTATGAACCCGGTGCCCATCATGCAGTTGGTGGAAATTATACACGGGCAATCTACCAGTGACGAAACCGTGGCTGTAGCTAGCGAAGTGGTGCGCCGCATGGGCAAAACTGGTATACTAGTCAATGACCATCCAGGCTTCGTGGTCAATAGATTGCTAGTCCCCATGATCAATGAGGCGGCCTTCTGTTTGCAAGAAGGCGTAGCTAAAGCCGCCGATATCGACGCTATCATGAAGCTTGGCGCGAACCATTCCATGGGTCCGCTCAGCTTAGGAGACCTAATTGGTCTCGATGTATGCTTGGCCATTATGGAAGTCTTGCATCGCTCTCTGGGAGAAGATAAATATCGCCCTGCGCCGCTGCTACGCAAGTTAGTCCAGGCAGGACACCTAGGGCGTAAGAGCGGCAAGGGCTTTTACAACTACGATAAGAAGTAACACCCGGTGCGGGTGTTCGTAAGACTATAGCCAACAATGATTCAAGGGAGAGGTTTCTGTGGCACTGACTGTGGAATCACTGCGCGGAAGAAGAGTCGCAGTTATGGGTATCGGGTTGCGGAGTGGTGTCCCGCTGATCAATTTTCTCGTTGATCAGGGGGCCATTGTCACCGCCTTTGACCAAAAGTCGCCTGAGCAACTAGGGGATGTGCAAAAGGCGTTAGCCGGCAAACACGTAGAATTCGTTTTGGGTGGAGAGTATCTAAAGCACCTCGAGGGGTATGATCTGCTGTTTAAGACCCCCATCATGCGGCCCGATTTGCCCGAGTTGCTGAAGGCCGTAGCAGAGGGAGCTAGGTTGACTAGCGAGATTGAGTTGGTGTTTGACTTAGCGCAAGCACCCATCACTGCAGTTACAGGTAGTGATGGCAAGACAACAACGACCTCACTTATTTACGCCATACTTAAAGAAGCTGGGTGTGAGGCCTACCTTGGCGGCAATATCGGGCAGTCGCTGATAGAGCAAGTTGTCGACATACCTGCCACAGCCCACATTGTCCTCGAGTTATCTAGTTTTCAGCTCTTGCCCATGCAGCAGAGCCCGCGGGTGGCCGTGGTCACTAATATTTCTCCCAATCATCTAGATGTGCACAGTAGCTACTCCGAGTATGTAGCCGCCAAAGCTAATATTTGGCGCTATCAGTCTCCGGAAGACTATGTCATCTTGAACTATGACGATGCGACCACACGAGCGATGGCTCCGCATGTCCCTGGCCAGGTAGTCTACTTTAGTCGGCAGAGCGAAGTGCCCTCCGGTGTGTTTGTGCGCGGGCGCGATCTTTGCGCGAGGTGGCAGGGCGAAGAAAGGCACATTTGCGATGTTTCTGGCTTAAAGCTGCTTGGTGGCCACAACATCGCCAATGTGGCGGCAGCTGCAGCGGCGTGCCTTGTGCAAGGGATAAGTAGTGAGGTGGTAGCCAGAGCAGTTACTGCCTTCACGCCGGTGGAGCACCGTTTAGAGCTTGTGCGCGAGTTAGGAGCAGTGCGTTACTACAACGACTCCATCGCTTCAAGCCCTACGCGTACCATGGCGGGCATTCAGGCCATCGGTGGCGACATTTTGCTTATCGCCGGGGGTAGCGACAAAAATGTGCCCTTTGACGAACTTGCCCTCGCGATAGTCGATCAGGTGCGCGCAGTGGCTCTCATTGGCGCCACTGCCGACAAAATTGCCATGGCTATTAATGACGCTGAGCAAAAAAGGGGTAAAAAAGTTAAAAAAATAAATGTGCCTACCTTGCAGGCCGCCGTTCTGTGGTGCCAAAAGCAGGCCCAGCCTGGCTCAAGTGTGATGCTATCGCCGGCCTGCGCCAGTTTTGACATGTTTCGCGACTTTGAAGACCGCGGCCGCAAGTTTAAAGCCATCGTCAATAGTCTGTAATTGGCATTTTGCTTCATTTGCCGTTGCATTCAGTTGGGCAAGAGGCTATAATAATTAGGCATCCCACGCGCCCGTAGCTCAGTGGATAGAGCACCAGACTCCGGATCTGGGTGCGGAGGTTCGATTCCTCTCGGGCGTACCATTTTCAGGAGGCAAGAGGCAAGAAACCAGAAGCAAGAAATTAGAGGCAAGAAGTAAGAGGCAAGATTGCGCTTGACGGCGAGGTCAACTGCCTGTATACTAACAAATGCGTGGGAGCATAGCTCAGCTGGGAGAGCATCTGCCTTACAAGCAGAGGGTCATAGGTTCGATCCCTATTGCTCCCACCATAATTGGAGTCGTGGTGTAGCGGTTAACATGCCGGCCTGTCACGCCGGAGATCGCGGGTTCGATTCCCGTCGACTCCGCCATTTAATAAAGTGCCACGGTAGCTCAGTCGGTAGAGCAGAGGACTGAAAATCCTCGTGTCGCCAGTTCGATTCTGGCCTGTGGCACCACTTTTATAAATTAAATGGCGGAAGCCCCAGAACAAAGCCCAAGTTTTTTGTTAAAGTAGTTCCCATGCGGAAGTAGCTCAGCGGTAGAGCATCGCCTTGCCAAGGCGAGGGTCGAGAGTTCGAATCTCTTCTTCCGCTCCATAGGTGTTCGGTCCCAGCTGCCGCCACGGCGGTTGGGTTTTGATTTCGAGGCGGCGTAGCCAAGTGGTAAGGCAGAGGTCTGCAAAACCTCTACTCCCCAGTTCGAGTCTGGGCGCCGCCTCCATATTTTACATTTTGCCGAAGTGGCGGAATAGGCAGACGCAAGGGACTTAAAATCCCTCGGTCCGTGAGGGCCGTACCGGTTCGATTCCGGTCTTCGGCACCAGCATTATCAAGGCGCATCGCCTTCCCGCAGACCACCGACAGGGTGGTCCTTTTCGTTGTTTTTTGACCGTTTGGTGCCCACACTCAAAACCTACCAAAAGGGACGGTTCTTCTTGTATTTTTCCTGAGCGCGCGGTAACCTTGCATGAGGTGAGGGCAGGCCAAGAGCAGGACGCCAGGCGAGCAGCGCAGTGCATTAGCGTGGTATGGTTCGCGGGCTCAACAGGGAGTTTGGCGTTCAGAGCGATGCCGAGAGGCGGCTCAGCTCACGCGCCTGCAAGACGAATAAGTGCCAACGGATGGGCCGTCTGTTTCCAAAAAGAACCATCCCCTTTGTTCGGGATACCCCACTTCTTTTTGCGATTTCTATGGTGCAGTGGTGGCGCACCTTGTTCTCCTCGCACCACGTGCTAGAGCTTTGGCCGCTGGCTCGGTACTGTGCCACCCGGGTCTCCCGCAAACTCTTACACTCTGCCTTGGTCATAAACAAAACCTCCCGTGAGATTGCTAGCTACAGCATCTCATGCGGGAGGACTCAGAGCGAGGTGAAAAGTATTTAACGCTTACAGCAGTAACACTATGGCCTTATGATAAATTTCCTTTTCGCCTTTCCTGCCAAAAGCCTCCCTATTACTGCAATCGCTAGGGATAGAGCAAAAACGATAAGTAGTAAGTCTATCATCAGAGGATTTTCAAAAGCGAAATACCCTTCCATCAGCCGATTTCTATACTGCCAGTACCACTTAGCGTAGATGATATACACTGCCTCTAGCACAACCGACTGGAACACTCCTGTCTTAATGTCCACGGTACCAGACCACAATATGATAAGAGGAGTCAACATGGCAGCTAAGACCAAAATGTTGAAATGATCCTCTATAACCCTAGGGGCGAAATGAAACACTAGAGAGAACATTGTGAGCACCGCCAAAGGAACGCTATACCGCCTACTCATGGGTCACCTCCGAGCTTCATTAATTCATGCCAGTTGCTGTGCTCCTAGTCCGTCACCATTAGTATAGAGACAGGGGGGCTCTAATGCAAAGAAAGCTCCAAATTGCCATTACCCCATAACTAAAGCAGGGATTTGCAAGCTCGCTTACGAACATACATCTGCTTCCGCTGGTATTGTGAATGCGCAGTAACAATAAATTAGACGCGATCTTTATCCTTGTGCAGCAAGCGGCGATGGGAACATTCCTGCAAGAAGTCCCTGACCATGACACAAATCGCGAAGCCAATGCCCAGAACGATATACAGATCAGCCAAATTAAAAACGAGAGACCCTGCTGTGCTGATCCAGTCTATAACAAAGCCCCGATGTAGATACTCCAGAGTATTTGAGGAGGCTCCGGACAATATTAGGGTGGGAAATGTTTGGTTTTTAGTATGCCAGTTTGGACTATCCACAAGGAACGTTGCCACATATAGCACTATGAGAAGGACGAAGGCGATGATTGAGATATGGTCAGCATTTCCATGAACATTTATGCCCAATAGTCTATGTCCAAATTTACGAGTAGCTGTGTTTGCAACCAGAAATTTTGTTAATTGATCTGTGCCAATTAGCACGACTAACAGCCAAAGCTTAGGCATGGTGTTTTATACGCTTAACGAGCTGAGTCAAATCCGCAAGGAAGGGTCCTATCGCCTGAATTACAGTAGTCATAATTACTGCATAGAAGGGGTTGAGTAGTAGTTGAGGACCAAATATTCCGATAATAGGCGCTCTGAACCCCCCCAAGTGCAAGAAGCCGAGATTTAGTATTGTTGCTATAATTCTGCCGTGCTCCGCATTGGAGTACTGCCCTAATAACATCAGCGCGAAAAAGGGCAGAGCTACTATCAAAAAAATCAAGGTTCCACAAAATGGCCGGCCAATAACTTGATTAAGTTGTACCGATACGAGAAAAGATCCTACACAAAATAGCACAGATGCCGCAAAGGGCACAATCCATCCTGTATGTTCATGACCACGCGAATAGGACGAGTGAACAAATACGCTAACGGCGAATTGTAGCGATAACGCGCAAGAAAGTGGGAACAGAATTCTCTTATAGTTCATGCACAATGCGCCACATTGGCAACGCAAATGACGAAATAGCCGGCTCCATACTGACTATTCATTCCTTATGATTAGGCGTAGTTCTCTCCGTGTTTGCTGTGTTTCTAGGGTAGGTTTTGCAGATAAACCAAGGTAAATTATCATCATTGAGTCATCCGGCGGGTGCGCCACGCGCACATGTTCCAATAACACATTTTCCCCTGCCTTTTCTGTGCTAACTCCGGCCAGACTGAGATATTCCCTAACGCTTTCCTGCAACTCAGTATCAAAAAAAGTTATTGCTACGACATATTCCCCTAAACTAAGGTCTGTCACCAACCCCTCTCCCCTGTGGATTGGAGTTTGTCTCGGGTCTAAAACCTCTATGCGTGGCATCAAAGACTTCGTTGTTGCTTTAACCCACCCAATGGTTAGTCGCGCTTCATCCACTTCGTTTTTGCTTATCAAAAATGAGTTTATCTGGTATTGCCCCCCTATGCGCTTGTCGTAATTAGCTGGAGTTGCTCTTACAAAGTATAATCCAAGCAAGATCGTACCAACCATTGCTACAACGAACCAACTGCCCTTTGTCATTTGCATTACCTTAGCTCTCCTTTCTCTATCTCCGCTCCATAACGATTGATAAATGCTGCCGCAAGTTGTTATGAATCAAACCTCTCATGTTCCTCCCAGGGCAGGCAGTGTTGTTGAAATCGGAGTGAACATACACTATGGGCAGAGACAATGAGTCACGATATGCTAGCCATCTCGATAAAGCCGCCATTGCATCGAAAGACGCTTGGGTTACAGTCTGGGCGCCAACACCCCACAAGCCCTCATAATTGCCAAGATTAATTATGCCCAGATTTACATTGTGCCCATAAGTATGACCTCCAATATGGGCATCATGTCTCCCCTGCCATATGCGTCCAGCTCTATCTATAACATAGTGATACCCTATATCATACCACCCATTGCCATTAACATGCATATTTCTAATTCGCATGATCTCCGCAGCCGTTTCGGAAAGGGAAGTTGCTGCAAATGGCAATCCTGCCGCATGATGAAAAATCAGTCGTGTACCTGTGCCCCTAGGCGCGATGACCCTCGTAGGCGGTGGAGCCCCCCAAGCACTTCTTGGTAGTATTATCGGTTGTGATTGCGTCCGCCAACTCGTCGCAGCAAAGGCTGTTATTGCGACAATAAAATACAGAACAACAGTTGCGACTGCCAGTTTCTTCCAATAGTTCATCCTGGTAACGCCTCCGTTAGTTCGATTTAGGCCTTCTTCCAATTGTGGGAAAAGTGTATTCACTGGTGGTTCTCCTCTTCACGCCAACCTAGATTTTAATTCCTTCCACCATGACTTCTTCCGTTTCCTCCCCATACCTTGATGCGAGATGCTAGGATATGGAAGCAAAGTCCGGTTTATCGCCATGTTAAAGAAGAATCTGTACGAACAACTAGAACAAGCCCGAGCCGTCCGCTACGTGTGTGGGCACTTCTATGTCAAGGACGTCAACTATTGGCCAGTTTGCGTGGATTGAAGCGCTTGGATACTAGGATGGTGTTAGTTTACTTTTGACCCCCGGCTGTTGACGCTACCTTTCTGATCTGGGGCAGTGGAATACGTGGGCAGGGGTCGTTATTGATGACTACTTCCTTTTGACTTACTGTTGATGTTGAGTATGATCAGACCGGGGATTGGGTAGCAACTAAGATGCATGCGGCGCAGACGAAGCTGAGAAATATTTTCATCGGTATCCCTCCTATCCAATTACCTTGCTGCAATTCACTCTGTCAAAAATATGATACAATGGCAATGGTGTGTGGCGCAAGGACAATATTGTGGCATGATGACACAACGCTAGGGGGCGAGGGTTTGTTACTGGGAGATAAAATTTAGAGTGCTCGTAAGGCTCTAGGGCTAACACAAGCTGAGCTTGCAGGGACTCTGCTGTCTCGCTCCATGATTAGCGAACTAGAGCGCAACGAGCGGAACCCATCGTCAGAGACCATTGCCATCTTAGCTGAGCGGCTAAACAAGCCGCAGGAGTTTTTCCAGGTTGACAAGCGTAAGTCAGACCGCGATCAGGCAGAGCTGCTGCTTAATCAAGCCTTTGCCTGTATGGAGCTAGGGGATGATCGGGGCCTTAGGGATATCCTTACGGCCTTGAAGGGGCAGCACACTTTGACAGATAGTATCAAGGCTCGGTTTCATGAGCTCATGGCGTGGCATGAGCAACAGGAGGGTAGGCCACTAAGTGCCGTCAATCACTCCCTTTTGGCTGAAGTACTATATGAGGCTCTGCATAGGCCAGAAAGGCAGTGGTATTGCTGTTATCTGGCGGCGTATGCCACCTACAAGGCAGGGCTGTATCAACAGACCATCGAGATGTGTAACAGAGCGATAAATATACTTGCCGTGATACCAGAGCAAACGGAGGGGCGTCGATTGACGATCTACCTCCTTGGCAGCGCCTACTTTGCACACGGCAAGATAGCCGCCGCAGATAAGTGTTATGCGGAGTCTGCCGCTTGCGAAGGCAGTGCCGACCAAGAGGACGTTATCCGCGCCTACCACGGCAGAGCAATCTGCGCACAACAATTAGGCGATATCGATGGTGCGCTGAGGTGGTCAAAGAAAGCAGCAGAGCACTTAGAACAAAAACGCGATGCAACACTTCACGCCGCTGTGCTGACAACATGGGGCTCTGCCTTGATTAGAATGGGTAATAGCGCGGGCGCTTTTGAATTGCTAGGTCAAATTGATAGCATACCTCACGCTCCTGCGCTAATCTCACACACGGCACGACGGGAATATTTATTGTTCCTAGCAGAGCAAGAGCCGTATCCCGAGCAGATGTGCCGAGAGCTAGAGCATTATCTTGCATCCTCTAAGGATGCGCCTGCGAGTGACTACGAGACGACGAAAACAGAATGGGCGATAGCTAAGAGTCAGCTCAGGCGCGCACTACTGCCTGACATACTGCCTGCGATACAGCATCTTAGACAGCGCTTTCAGGAGCTAAGCCATTTCGGTCGCGCAGCTGAGGTGCTCGAGTTCGGGGCAAGTCTAATGGAGCGTCACTCTGACTATCAAGAGGCTTACCGCCTCTTGAAGGCAGCCCAAGAGTTGAAAAGGTGCGACCACTAGGGCATCTCTTAGCGTTGTGGCAGAGATGGGGCAAGCTAGGGCAGTTTCAGTCATGCATGCACCATATGGGCTGCTTAGCGCACCTGGAAAAGTGTTGCAGCCAGAAAAGAGGTCAGGTAGAGTTTCTTTGTGATTAACGAGCGGCGAGGATCTGTTTACGCTGTGTTGACAGCAATTTTGACAGCAACGGCTGGGGAATTACGCGCAATGAGCGTATACGAGCAGGTGTTTGCAATCGCTAAACCCTTGTATTTCCTCACTCCATGACACGGCCCTACACGCACCGACATGAGGCGTTGGACGTACCAAACAATTCGTAATCAGCAGACCTGCCAGCAGGAGGCTCTAACAGGAGTTCTAATAAAAGTTCTAACGGAAGTCAGCAAAGAGGGGCGCAAATTAGCGTAACACACGTTCGTACAAGTGGCGCAAAGCATTGATATTGCTGATTCTAGCAAAACCCACCCGAGGAGGACTCGAACCACTCGCCTGGCTGGCAGTCAAGAAGGCAACAGTTCTATCCCGTTATGCTCCACCAAAATAATCAGTAACGCCAAGGGTCTAGAGCCCTTGGCGTTTTAGTATTTTCGTGCCGGGGGGCAAGATGAAGGCTAGGGGTTCCGTCATGTGCACTGCAAGGGGTGCGTTAGTTGCCGGGCTGAGCGCGAACCCTGCTGGGAGTGACTCTGAAAACGGCAGAGCTGACAATATCATCTCTTCGTTTTCCGCAGTATCATACTTCTGCGGTTGTGGGGGTTTAGATTTAGGCTATGGCACAAATGGTAGACCTATAAACCACCAACTCGTAGTGCCATCGTTACGCTAGTCTCCCGCAGTTGGCATTTAGCGCTCCGTCGCCGCACAGCCAGTCTGGTCAGTTCGCAGGCTTCTTTCATTAGTCGGTATGCTGTGGCGCAGTCACCGTGCCGGTTCATAAGGGTTGCGCCAAATTGTAGTACCTCGGCAGCGCGTCCGCGATGAGCTAAGCTGGTAAAGAGCTCGGCATGCTGTTGAATTACAGGCAGCACGCTGTTTTTTGGTGCTCGTCGCAGTTGGCTCTTGGCTATCGCCCATCGCGTTTTGACCCACTCGTAGCTTTTATCTGCTGGCGCACTATCCAGGAGGGCTGCGAGATAGTTGTCAAGCTGTAGGCAGATATCGACAGAGTACGGATCTTGTTCAGCCCAAAAGAGCAGAAACTCGCGGCGAGCTTCATGCGCGGCGGTTGCAGGGAAGCGAGTTTCAGTTGTTTATCGGGCATCTGCTCTAACTCAAACAGCGCTTCCGCCATAAGTGCATGGTTTGTCGCCACTAAGGGTCTCTCCTCGGTTTGTTCATACCACGCCATCAACTCATGCCAACGGGCCCTAAGCGTATCCGGTAAAGGGGTGATTTGCCGCAAGGCGCCTAGTGCAGACGCAAGGCCGTCTCTGTCGCCTAACTCTAGGTATGTGTGCGCTTGGCGAATCAGTAACTGTGCGCGATCGTAGTCGGACTTCACTAGATCGCCCGTAAGATAGGCTAATTGTCGCTATCGATGGGTTTCTCTCGTTGCGCTCTATCTCGCTGATGAAGGAGCGGGATAACTCGGAGCCTGCAAGCTCAGCTTGGGTTAGTCCCGCTTCTTGTCGCGCCTTGCGAACCTTTGCTCCCAATAGCAAGTCGCATCACTCTCCCATTGTGTCATCACGTCACAATATTGTACTTGTGCCACAACCTGTACAGAGTATATAGTGGAGTTGGTAAAATAATCTTGATAAACGAAAGGGGAGTGCGCGGAGTAAATACAGCCAATTAGATGCTCGGTACTTGTTGGTGCAGCAAAAGTGAAGAATCCGTGCTTTACGCAAAGGTTGATAGAGGAGAATGTATCATGCTACGCAAAATCATCATCATCTTGTGCTTGAGTGTAATATCTATTGCTATACCAGTGTCGGCCGCGAGATTTAGGCCCGCTGCACAGACTTACACTATCGTATGGCAGACTAATATGGGGGGCTAGATTGCTATGATGGGAACGAA
>JAGXTJ010000035.1 GCA_018333655.1 Bacillota bacterium
CACTGCCCCGATGTGTGCCCCACCAGCATGGGCAACCTGGCCCATGCGCGGCGGCTGCTGGGCGCGCAGGCCGAGCGCCTGCAGGTGCTGTTTGTGAGCCTAGACCCGGCGCGCGACACGCCCGAGATCATGCGCGCCTACATGGCCGCCTTCGACCCCAGCTTTTTGGCCCTCTACGCCCCCGAGGCCGAGCTGCCCGCGCTGGCGCGTGCGTTTCGGGTGTACTACAAGCGCGTCGAGGGCAGCACCCCCGGCAGCTACACCATCGACCACTCCGCCGGCAAATTCTTGTTCGACCCCTCGGGCCGCGTGCGCGTGCACCACGCCTTTGGCAGCAGCGCCGAGGCTATTGCCGCCGACGTCAAGCTGCTGCTGGCCGAGCCTGTGCGCAGCTGATGCGGGCAGCGGCTGCACCCAGCTGCCGCACATCAAAATTTAATGTGAAAATTTGATGCGGTTGCGGGCAAGGTGAGCCTCAAAGCCCGCTCACCCCGATCGCTCTGTGCGCCCACCGTGCCGCTGCCGGCTGCGCCAGCCCCGTGTTGGGCCCCTGCATTGCCTCTGCATGCCCTTGTTTTCTCGAAGATTCTACCCAGCTGCAGCCTACCCAGCCCCAGCGGCACAGGGCCAAGCGCCTAGCCTGGCACGGATGCTGCTAGACTGTATGCAACCTCAAGCCCCTTGAGGTCGGTTTTAGGCTCAAATCGTGTTTTTCAACCACTCTTAGAGGGAACTTCCCATGAAACGTGTACAAAAAGGCTTCACCCTGATCGAACTGATGATCGTGGTGGCCATCATCGGCATTTTGGCGGCGATTGCCATTCCGGCGTATCAAGACTTCACGCGCAGAGCGCATGTCGCAGAAGGATTGACGCTCGCTTCAGCAGCCAAAACTGCTCTTTCGGAGCATCATGCATCCATGGGGGTATTTCCTATCACAAACGCAGCAGCTGGGTTAGCTGCCGCAACTGCTATTAATGGCAATGCGGTTACTTCTGTGGAGGTAGGAGGCACAAATAGTGCACCTACAATCACTATTACCTACAACGAACGCGTGGGAACAGCCGGTCAGACTTTAGTGTTTACTGGCAGTGCTAGCGACGGTCGTTACATTTTCACCTGCACTGGTGGGACCGTACCCCGCCGCATCCTTCCTGCAAATCTAAGGACGGATACAGACTGCGGTGCGGCTTAACTGACCCCCTACTCCGCAGCGCATCAGCGCTTGGTTGATACGCGCTGCGGCTAGATATCAAAAGCTTTAGCAAGCCCGTTCTAACCCTGAACGGGCTTTTTTTTAATTTCTGCTTTAAGTCCGCTGCACCCCCATGAATCGCTCCACATCCGGCTTCACCCTGATCGAGCTCATGATCGTGGTGGCCATCATCGGCATTTTGGCGGCAATTGCGCTGCCGGTTTATCAAAACTTTAGCGTGCGCGCCCGCGTTGCCGAGGCCTTCTCGCTCGCGCAACCCGCTAGGCTCAACGTGGCGGATGTGCTGAGCAGTGGTATTCATCAAGCCGAAGGCTACAACGCGGGTTTTAATGCACCGGGACCAACTACAAACGTAGCGTCTGTAGCAATTGCCGCAGCGACAGGTCAGATCACGATTACAACCACGGCACGCGCTGGCGGCGGCACAATCGTACTTGTGCCCTTCACCAGTGAGGGTGCTTTGCCGAACGCGACAGCATCATTTACACCACCGACTGGCGCCATTCAGTGGCGCTGTCACGTAGCAGGCACGCCTACTGCGACTGGCTCTGCACCCACTACACCTGCTACCTTAGCGGCTCGCTTTGCACCTCCAGAATGCCGTCTGTGATCGTAAAAGCCCAAGTACAGTTAAGCTGCTTGCAGCAAGTCGCTTGCTACTGTTAGATACGATATCAGCAGTTTGACCCCTAAAAGGCCCCGGCCCCGGCCCCGACGCCAGTCGTGGGCTTGGGGCTTTTTTGTTGGCCACTGCGATCAGTTGCCCCCTCAGCCCCCCAGTTTATCCCGCTCCAAAGCAAACGCATCGGCACAAAACCCGTGCTCGGGCATAGCCGGCGGCGGCGAAGTCGCGCTGCGCTGCTTCCACCACCACCGGTGCGCCGCAGGCATACACCAAGTGGCCGGACAGGTCGGTGCCCATGGCGCTATTGCTTTTGGGCTTGGGCTCTGCGGGTCGCAAGCGGATCAAGGGGGGCTATGCCATCACGACAGTGGTGTGAACCTCAACCTTGAGCGCGCGCTTGATGGCGGCGAAGATCGCCGAGAGGTTGTTCATGGTTGGATTGCCCGAGGCCGACAGCATCCGGTGCAGGCTCTTGGCTGGCTTGTGGATTTCCTCGGCCAGCGACTCGAACCCGACGGTTGCGTTCACCAGGTCACGCAAGATGAGTTTGGCGGTGTCGGGCTCGCCGTCGATGAACAGGGTGATCGCCTCGTCGAGCAAGGCCTGGGCAAAAGCCGGATCGGTCTGCACGCGGGCAACCACGGTTGCTTTGAAATCACGGGTCAGTGCCATGGGTTACGCTCCTTTTTTCGTCCGTGCCTTGCGGCGCTTGTAGTCTTCCCACAAGACGACCGCCTCATCGATGTCGGTCTGCTGGCGCTTCTTTGTGCCGCCACCGATGGATAAGAGCAGCTCTTTGATTTGGTAGATCATTGGTTAAATGGTAACACATACGTTTCCGTTGGCGTGACTCGGGTCGCAAGCCGGTCTATACACCGGCTGGCCACGCTCGATCTGCGGTAGGCAGCTTAGGCCTTGATTGGTCGGGCCGCCACCGCTAAGCCCGTGCGGGTGCTTGGCGCGGGCCAAAGGAGAGGGCAGGGCAGGGCTTGCAGTTTCTGCTCTTGCCCTAAACGGGCCGGTCTGCTAAGCTCGCAGAACCCTCACGCCAATCGGTAAAGCAGCATGGAACCCACATTCGAAGCGCTTGAAGCCCAAGTGTTGCAGCTCTCTGATGCCCAGCGGGCGCGTCTGCTCGACCGGGTGCTGGCCAGCCTAGATGTGGACCCGGCCAGCGTCGC
>JAGXTJ010000036.1 GCA_018333655.1 Bacillota bacterium
GTGGTGCAAGCCTTAGGGTGTAACGAGGTAAACGTAGACTCTGTGTACCGTGTAGTGCGCGAAATAGCCGAGAAGGGGCGTCTTAAGCGCATTGCACAGGAGAAACCCAGCTTGCAGGAGATGCGTCGCCGAGGGCTTGCCGCCGAGCGCGTGATACCGGCTATGCAGTTGGCTCTAAAATTAGCGCAGTGCCAAGGTGGCGGGCTAGTTATCAATCGCGAACTGCGCGAGGTGCGTTTTCAAGGGCGCCTTCTGCCGCTTTTTCCACAAGAGATGCGCATTCTTTGCTTACTGGCCGCGAATCCCGGGCGCGTGTTTACGCCTGGTCAGATTTATAGCGAAATTAGCGGCGGGCAGGGTGTGTATGGGGGAGAAAACAGTGTTAAGGCGCAAGTGTCGCGTCTGCGCCAAAAACTACCTCATTCCGTGCCCTGGATTACTACCAAGCGCGGCCTAGGCTACAGTTTCAACTCCCAAGTGACATATGTACTCATCTAATAATGTCATAAATGTGAACAACTACTACCTCCCTGCAACATTGGCATCATATACTGCCAAGCAGGGAGGTGTTTTTATGTCCGTTGATTTTCTCTCAGCTCTCGCATTCTATCCTGCCTATGCCACCCATGGCCTCTCCTGCCAAGTAGTTTATGCGTCAACTGCTGTGAGTGCCGATTTATGCATGGTCACCTTGGTGAAGCACGCTTGCCGACAGTTCGCACTCGACAAAAAAGCCCTAGCCAATGCTGCGCAGTTTGTTTCCGGCAGGCGCAACCTTGTCCCCCTGACGCTGTGTGTGGACCGCACTTTTGTGCCACTAAAGGTGCTTACGCCACGCGTGGCAGGGGACTCTGCCTACGGGTATTTTCTCTTGCAGGCCATTAGCAGGGTAGAGGCGCAGCGTGAGGGCAGCCTGCTGACCCTTGCAAATGGGGTCATGCTTCCCCTGGTCCAAAGTCGCCCTGTGGCTATGAATCATCTCGCTCGCGCAGCCCTCTTTGAGAAGGTGTTCTGGTCAAAGCGTCTGGGGTCGGCCTTTAGCGCGGCAGTAATTCATGGCTAGAAAGCCTACTACTTGAGACTTAGGCGGATAATCCCGTTGACACAACTGTTCTCGAGGCACTAGGACAATTACTCCTCAAAGAACTCGTAGCCACCTGCCACTGCCTAAGACATGAGGCGAACTGAGTGTTGCTTGAGCCATGCTGCCAAAGCAGATTCCGACACATTCCCTTTCGCTACCTCTAACATTAAGTCGACTACTTCGGGTTCTGGAGCATCTAAGCCATAACCATGAACGCCAAGAAACACATACATGGCCATAAAGCCCACTCGTTTGTTCCCGTCCACAAAACAATGGTTCCTTGTAAGTCCGTGCCCCAGTACTGCGGCCAGCATGAAGATACCGACCGTGGGCTCACGCAGCCAGTAATTCATGGGACGCGCTAGGGCGGACTCAAGCACTCGGGAATCACGTATTCCATAGTGGCCGCCGTGCTCTCTCACTTGCCGGATGTGGAGTTCCGGAATAACAGTTCTGCCCAACCATTTCGGCTGTTTCATGACGCTACTTTGCTAGCTCTCGCAGAGCGTTTCGATACTTCTTGGCACCCTTCTCATAAACGGCCATGGCCTCATCAAAGTCCGGGTCGTATGGAGTAATCAGTATGCCCAGAGCAGTTTCAGACACATATACCTCATCACCTTTTTCAAGACGAAATCGTTCGGCAATTTCTCTGGGGATGGTCGCGCCAATGGAGCCCCCCATTTGACGCAAAACTATCTTCTTGGCCACGCAAAACACCTCCTGTTCCATTTTAGCATAAGTAGCACATTTATGCTACTTGCTATCAGCAAGAGAATACCAGTCGACAAAGTAGATGCAACCCTACCTGCTGCAAACGGTGAAACAGGCAATGCAAATAGGCATCTCGCACATTGCCAAACTGTTCAGTTCCTACGGCTTACTTGCCAACCACAACCAAACAATGGTATTGTGTAAAAAATAAAAAGGAGGGAACAACGATGCCTATTCCGCTAATAATTGCATTTATAGTCCCATTTGCCTTCTGGGCCATGGTTGAAGATTACATACAGTACAAAAAGGGCATAGGTACTCTTGTCAAGGTCAAAATCTTGGGGGGACTTATATTAGGATTCCACTTCATATTAATTGTGAGTATTGCCATGTGGTTTTCGGGAGCGCGATAACCATGATTATGTGAGGTGGTCGCGTGAAGACATCGTTCCCAGTCGCAATTAGGGGCCTGTTCTGCCTGGCATTCTTTGTGATATTGATCGGTGCAAATGTCTTGGCTGGGAATAAGGAAGACGCTTAAGACTAGTCGAAAGACCGCGAGCATATTAGTGCTCGCGGCCTTTCGCTAAGCAAGATCCATGGTCAACTCGAACCTCTAAGAAGAGAATAGCCCATTGCAGGACATGTCAGGAGTTTTAATGCCTAGAAAGCCTATCATTTAGAAGCTTAGGATGATAATATATGTAATTGAGAAATGAGAGCGAGGGATGATTATGCTTGAAGTGAAGATCGCCGTGGCCAAGACCAACAAGTACGCCGTGTCTGAGAGTGGTGACTCCTTAGAGATTACCGAGCGCCCGCAGGGGGGTGTGTCGGTCATTATGGCGGATGCTCAAGGCAGTGGCAAATCGGCGCGCACGAACAGCAAATTAGTCGTCTCTAAGGCTGCTACCCTCATTTCCGAAGGGGCGCGCGACGGCGCTGTGGCTCGCGCTGTGCATGACATGCTGTATGCCCTGCGCGACGGAAGGATTTCTGCTACCTTGGTTATTGCCTCCGCCGATTTTGAAACGCAGAGCGTGGTCATATCGCAAAATGCCGGGCCGCCTATCTTTGTCGTGCAGGGTGGAACGGCGATGACTCTATCCCCTAGCGACCAACCAATTGGTGTACATCGCAGCATGAAGCCGGCCATCTGCGAATTTCCCTTAGAGCAAGGGCTGGCCATAGTCGGCATGACCGACGGAGTTTATCATGCCGGTAGGGCAAAGGGGCGGCCGTGGGCTGATGAAGAGTTTGTGGACTTTGTAAAGAGTAATGTGGATCACCCCGAATTTCTCGCCAATGCCCTTTTGGCTGAGGCGGTGCGCCGCGATATGCAGCGTCCCTGCGACGACATGGCTGTTTTCGTGCTGCGCGTGGGGGAATACGATGCTGAGACCAAGGTGCGCACGATGAGAGTAACCTTGCAGTGCTAGAGCGACGAGTGGGGGTCGTGGGCAACTGCGTCTCTGGCAAGACTACCCTCGTCAACAGTTTACAAGCGCACGGCTACCGTGCCATCAACATCCCGCAAGAACATTCCGTATCCCCGCGCTTTTGGCGGCGTTTGGCACCCGATTTCTTGATTTATTTAACTTGCACCTTATCTACCGCGCAAAAGCGGCGACAGATACCATGGGGGCAAGAAACACTTGATGCGCAGTGGAAAATACTGTCGGAGGCCAGAGAAAATGCCGACCTCATCATTCCGACTGACGAGCTCACTGCTACCGAAGTCTTGGCCAAGGCTCTAGATGCTCTCGGCTCGACATAGGTGCATTTTTCAGGTTTGGGCCCATGTTTTTCGCCATAAGAAAACTATAATTTGGTAACAAGTAATTAGTCGATACTTTCATTTTCGTTACATGCGTTGACCGCTCTCGCCATGCGGGCTATAATTATGCGGAGAGTTTAGAGCTAATCTAAGGAGGAACCAGAGTGAACATCAAGTATCTTCTCGTCCTATTGCTGGTCCTAGGTCTTATTGGGGGCGCAGCATATTATTCTTACCAGCCGCTAGGCGAAGCCATTACCTTTGGCCTCGACATTGACGGCGGTATTATGGTGCTGTTGGAAGCCGTCCCTAGCGAACAAGTGCCAACTATCAACGATGATGCTATGGTTAGGGCCGTGGCTATTCTCAGTCAGCGCGTCAATGGGCTTGGAGTTGCTGAGCCGGAGATCGTTCGCGAAGGCGCTCGTCGCATCCGCATTTCTCTCCCTGGCTTTGATGATCAGCAAGAAGTCCTTAATATGATTGGCAAAACCGCCTTACTTGAGTTTAGAAATACCGAAGGTACTGTGTTTTTGTCGGGGGACCGACTACGTGATGCGCAAGAGCAGCTAGACGAACAGAACAGGCCGCATGTTTCGCTTACCCTTGATGAAGAGGGTGGTCGCCTGATGCGTGAGTATACCCGCGCCAATATTGGCGGCAGGCTAATCATTACCCTAGACGGCGAAATCCTATCTGCACCAACTATTGAGGGCGAGGTAGGTAGCGAAGGCTCTATCACCGGGCTTGGCTCCCTTGCCGAAGCGCGCAATTTGGCGATTATGCTGCGCTCTGGCGCCCTACCCGTAGAGCTTGAAACGCGTGATTTCCGTGGCGTAGGCCCTACTCTGGGACAAGCTTCACTCGAGAGAAGTGTCTTCGCGGGGCTGATCGGACTTGCTTTGGTGCTGCTATTTATGGTTGCCGTCTATCGTGGGTTTGGCATGGCCGCTAACTTTGCCCTGGCCGTCTACACCCTGATGGTGCTGTGGTCCCTAGCCGCCATCAACGCGACGATCACCCTGCCTGGTGTGGCGGGTATAGTGCTCGGGATCGGTATGGCTGTGGATGCCAATGTCATTATCTTTGAACGTATTAAAGACGAAGTAAAAACAGGCCGCACTTTGCGTGCCTCGATTAAGGCTGGCTTCTCGCGCGCTATTTGGACGGTTATGGATGCCAATATCACCACCCTGATTGGTACAGGTGTTCTCTACTGGTTTGGCACCGGCCCCGTGCGTGGTTTCGCCGTAACACTTTCACTCAGTATCATTCTCAGTATGCTCACGGCGATCTTTGTCACCCGTCTCCTGCTAACACTCATGCTTAATGCCAAACTAGTAGCCAGTGCGAAAGCTCTCGGCGCGTAAGGGGTGATGACGATGAAGTTAAACCTTAATATTATTGGCCGCCGCAAAACCTTCTATCGCCTGTCGGCTGTGCTCATCATCCTAGGTCTTGGGCTCTTGTTCTTTCGTGGGCTGAATCTGGGCATCGACTTTCAGAGCGGCACCCTGATTGAGATGGACTTAAAAGCAGCTTTTACTACCGCGGAAGTACGCGAAGTTGTTCTGCCTTATTTTGATAAAGTTCAAGTGCGCGACGTGCGCGAGGGTGGCGAGACCACCACTATGGTGCAAATACGTACCACCGAAACAGACGAAGCGAAGATCACCCAAACCATCGCTGCGCTTACAGCGAAGTGGCCCGGTGCGGAGCTCGAATCTGCCGCCCGCGTTGACGCCGCCTTTAGCGGGGAACTAGTGCGTAATGCCATTATCGCCCTAATCCTAGCCTCAATCGGCATGATTATCTACATCACCATTCGCTTTGAGATAAAATTTGCTATCTCGGCCGTACTCGCCTTGCTGCACGACGTCTTTGTGGTCCTGGTTGTCTTCTCTTTGCTTCAGGTTGAGGTCAACAGTGAGTTTGTGGCGGCTATACTCGCCATAGTCGGTTACTCCATCAATGATACCATCGTTGTCTTTGACCGTATTCGCGAGAACCTGATCAAGGCTAAGCGTCATAGCGACGTGGAAGAGCTCGTCAATAGGAGTATTAACGAGACCTTGTGGCGTTCGCTCAACACCTCTATCACCACCCTCTTAGCCATTGGAGCCGTGTTCGTCCTTGGTGGGGTGACACTGCGCCCACTAGCTTTCGCCCTAGTCGTGGGTATTCTCGCCGGAACGTACTCCTCTATTTTTGTAGCTAGTTCGCTATGGGTGGACTGGCGCGACGGGCACGGTAGCAGAGCTACCGAGCTCAAGAAGGCCTAGCGAGTTCTCAAACAAAAAACCCGGTGGGCGTATGTGCCGACCGGGTTTGCTTTATAATGTAGGGCAAGGGAGTGAAATTTTATCATTATGCGATCACTAGTTTTGACATGCGACCCGCGCTTTGTACCACAGCTTTGTGCAGAACTGACGCAGCGTTTCAGTAGTTGCCCCCTGCGTCCCTTAGGGTCAGGAGTTCTCTTAGCAGAGCCTAGTGGCACTGACGCAGTAAAGCTCTGGCAAGTACTACAGCAAGATACCCCTATTTTTTTGCGGCATATGTTTCCCGTACAAGATGAGCTGGTGATGCAGCAAGATGAACTTGCTTTACCGCGCTTAAGAGAGGCCTGTGAGCCCCTTTTGGCGCAGGTAGAGCAAGGAAGCGCCGTGGCCGTGCAGTGCCGCCTACTAGATGCTATCCCTTCCTACCGCCCAGTGGATGTGAAGAGGGCTATTGATGGGGCGGTGCAAGGTAGGGGTTTACTTGCTACGGTAAAGGACCCGAGCCTAGTACTAAGTGTGCTTGTTGCCCACGAGAGAGCCTACCTCGGTCTGTCTACGCCCCGCGAGAACCTGAGTAGTTGGAATGGTGGCGCGGCGCATTATGGCAAGGCCAAGGGTGCCCTAAGTCGAGCCGCGCACAAGCTTGAGGAGGCCTGTGAAGTCCTAGACGTTGATTTGCGAGGTATGGAGCAAGCGCTCGACCTTGGTGCTGCACCAGGCGGCTTTACATCTTTTCTGCTCGAGAGAGGGTTCTATGTTACCGCGATAGACACTGGTTTGCTAGACAGTGAGCTCCTAACTCACCCTCGACTTACGTACATACAGGCGAACGCCAAGAATATTAAGCCGCAAGAAGCCTCCTTTGACCTCATAACTTGCGACATCAGCCGCGATGCGTTGCGCACAGCAGACATGCTCATGGACTTAGCCCCCTGTCTACGCCCCATGGGCAAACTCCTGCTTACCGTTAAATTTATGGGGCGCGAGCCCCTGCCTTTAATTAGGCAATGCCTAAAACGAATAAGCCAAGAGTTTGTGTTTGTGCGCGGTAGGCATCTCTGGCACAACCGGGAGGAAGTAACTCTGTACCTAGTGCGAGAGGCCCGAGAGGGGGAGCAGAATGGAAAAAGTATTGGTCGTAACAGCAGAGGCCGCCAATAATTTAATTAAGGGCGAAGGCCTAATTCGCTGCGGCGAAGAAAGTCTAGCGGCCCTGTCCGCCGTAAGCCTATTCCTGCCTCGTGATGAGGCCGAGGGTAATCCCCACTACCGACAGCTGATCCCCTATGTGGTAGTAGTAGATGCGCTTAGCCGCATCTTTGCCTGTACGCGGCTCGCAACGCAGTCCGAGGTCCGCCTGCACAGCAAAGTCTCCCTAGGGGTAGGCGGGCACATTAACCCGACTGACGGGCCGCTAGAGCCCGCTATCGTTAGGAGGGCTGCCTGGCGTGAGCTCCACGAAGAACTACATGTCTCCGCCGAAAACAGCGGGGAGCTCGTCTTTTGTGGGCTCATAAACGACTTAAGCACCCCCGTCTCGCGCGACCACTTGGGGTGCTTGTTGATATTAAAAACTCAGGGCCAAGTATCAGTAAGGGAGAAGGACAAGATGACGGGGGAATTTGTCAGAGAAGAGGTGCTGCTTAAGAATATGGCGCAACTAGAGAGTTGGTCTAGTCTCTGCCTGCTGGCTTTTCGCGAACTCGAACTCTAGTAGTTAAGAATTTACTACTCACTCGCCCTTGTGCAGCGTGACGGTTACAATGTCTACGCGCGAACCGTCCATAGTCTTAATCTTGAAAGCGGCGCCATTAACCTCGGCCGAGTCACCAACCATGGGTATGGTGCCCAAGATGAACATCAGCATGCCCCCAACGGTGTCGTACTCGCCCTCTGGCAACTCCACGCCCAAGAGTTCCGATGCACCTCGTATGCCGATAGTGCCAGACAGCTCAATCGTATACTCATCTACATACGTAAATTCTGGGATTTCGTCGTCGTCATACTCATCGGCAATCTCGCCCAGTATTTCTTCTACTAAGTCTTCGAAGGTGATGAGGCCAGCCGTGCCGCCGTACTCATCCACGACGATGGCCATATGAATCTTCTTGCGTTTAAACTCCGCCAAAAGCTCACTGACTTTCTTAAATTCGGGCACAAAGTAGGGCGGTCTAAGAAAACTGATGAGCTCAAAACTGTCACTTGATACGCCAATCAAGTCTTTAACGTAAAGGATGCCCACGATGTCGTCGATGCCTTTATCATATATAGGAATGCGCGAGTAGCCATTGTGGCGAACTATGGAGAGCAGGTCTTCATATTCGATGCGCAGGCTCACGCGCACAATTTCGGTGCGTGGGGTCATGATATTCTTAACTAGTGTGTCGCCGAACTCAATGATGCTAGTAATCATATCTTTTTCTTCAATCTGTAGGATGCCTTCTTCTTGCCCGACGGTAACGAGGGTGCGCAGTTCGTCCTCGCTAAAAGTAGGCGCATTGTGTGTGACCGGCGCGCCGATTAAGTACAAGAGGCCTCGCGACAGTGTTTCCATTAGGCTCGACAATGGACTTAGCAGAATGTAGATAATTCGCACGGTGGGGGCCCAGGTGAGGGCAATGCGCTGGCTGTGGTGCAGGCCGTAAGTTTTAGGGGTAATCTCACCGAAAATAAGCACCGTGATGGTCATGCCTACGGTGGCCACAGCAATACCGAGCGTCTCGCCAAAGTAGTCTGTGGCTATAACGGTGCCCAGAGCAGTGGCGGCAATATTAACGAGATTGTTGCCGATAAGAATTGTGCCGAGCAGTTTGCCGGGAGAGGCTAGCAGTTGTTCCACAAGGCGAGAACCCTTGACATTTTCCTCCACCAAGTGCCGCACGCGTAGTCTACCGAGAGACATCAGCGCGGTTTCCATGGAAGAAAAAAAGGCCGAACTCCAGATTAGGACAACCAAGATGCCAAACTGCAATAAAGGGATCGAATCCATCAACCACAATCTCCTGCCGCTTTTTATATTCTTTTATCCGCGAGGGGTGCACTACCAAGCAACTATATTGTAGGATAAGGCACTGTGCACGTCAAGGAAAGACAAGACCATGGCTATGCCGTAAGGGAGGAAGAACCATGTTGTGCGCGTTTTTTGCGGGGCGCCAAGCTGCCCTTTTGACCATGCATGGCAAGGAGAGGGCCATCTCTCCCCTGCTTGCCCCAGTCTTTAAGGCCGAAATCAAAGTGATCAGCGGTTTTAACACCGACCATTACGGTACTTTTAGCCGTGAGGTGCCCCGTCTCGGGACTCAAATTGAGGCAGCGCGCCAAAAGGCAGAAAAGGCCATCGAACTAAGCGGACTTGAGATCGGGCTAAGTAGCGAAGGCAGCTTCAGTGCGCATCCCATGTTGCCCTACTTGCCGTGGAATATCGAGATTGTCATGCTAGTAGATAAGAAAAATGAGCTTGAATTAGTCGGCGAGCATGGCAGCGCCACGACAAACTACGCGCAAAAAACAGTACATAGCCAAGCGCAGGCGGAGGAGTTCGCCCGCCAAATTGGTTTCCCTAGCCACTACGTGATGGTGCGTCCACAGCATGCTAGTCACCCAGAACTTCAGAAAGACATTGACACTTGGGACACGCTAGCGCGAGCAGTGAACACGGCGCTCTCAGTTTCGCCAGACCATACAGTATTTATCGAGACCGACATGAGGGCCCATGCCAACCCGACACGCATGGCGAATATTTCTAAAGCCGCAGCAGATCTCGCCGCCAGAATGACCACCTGCTGCCCTCGTTGCGGAGTACCAGGCTTTTTCGCGGTGCGCAAAGTACGCGGTCTGCCCTGCGAGTGGTGCGATAGCCCCACCGAAGAGACGAAGGCGGTCATTCATGGTTGCCTAAAATGCGCCTATGAAGAAGTGCACGGCGTAACTTTAGCTAAAGCCTCGGCGGGTCGGTGCCAGCACTGCAACCCGTAGCAAATCATTTTTTGGTAAGTTTATGGAACATCATGGCGTATTGTACGTCTTAGTAAGTGTACTACGACTGAGGAGTGATTAAAGATGAAGAAATTTCTTGCCGCCTTTGTGGTCGCCGTCATGCTGCTAACTGTAGCTGCGCCGGCCATAGCAGCACAAAGTGACCCGAAGCTAAGAGAGGCCATTCTCTTGGCTAAGCGGCACTTTCCTGCCACCGATACTTTTCGTGAGTTCTTCACCTCGCAACAAAGTTTTGACAACCGGACCATCTACTACTTGCAGTGGCAGGGTTCCACAAAAGACCCTGCTGGTCACAATCCCTCGTCGCTTTCAGTTAGCGTAGATTTAGAACGCATGCTAATCACCAATTTCAACCACCAAGAGGCAACCCCGCGTGGTCGCGCAGTTAATTTCGCTCCCTTGCCAAAACTAAGCCAGGCCGATGCTGCCCGCGCGGCCGAGGCCCTAGCAGTAAAACTGGCACCGCAGCAATTTGCCCTGATGCGCTTGTTTCGTGTCAATGCCCCGACTGTGCGTATTGGTGTGCGCACTTGGCCCCACCACTACACTTTTCACTACATCCAATTTGTCAACAACATTCCCTTTCCGGCTAATTCGCTGTCCGTCACTGTCAATGCCGACAGTGGCGAGGTTGTGAACTACCACCTCAACCATACGGAGTATGAGTTTCCTTCTCCGGCAGGGGCCATCTCGCTCGCACGCGCTGAGGAAGTGCTTAAGGGCGTGGGACTAAAGCTTGTTTACCAGCAGGGCTTCTCGTGGCGGCAGGGTGAGAGCAAACCCTTTCTCGCCTATGTGCTAGAAGACGGCAGGCAACTACACATAGATGCGTTTACGGGTGAGATTCTAAAAAACATCCCCGTTCTGCCCTGGCCTAGCGGTCTAGATTCTAAGCAAGACGGCAACTTAGCAGCGCAAAGAGAAGCCGGCTTAACCCCCTACGAGCAGAAAGAAATTGAGCTAGTGGCCGGGCTAATGCCACTTGCCGAAGCTGAAGCGCTAGCGCGCCTCATGCTTAACCTACCAGCAGAAGCAGTGCTACAGGGTTCGCGCCTCTACCTAGATACGCGCACAGAGCAGCGCTTGTGGACACTAAACTTCCGCACCCAGACAAACGACAAGGAGGGCTCCGCGAGTGTCACTCTTGACGCCGCAAATGGTCAGCTAGAGTCACTCTTTTACCACGATCAAGTCGCTGATGAAGATAAACCCACCATGACCCGGGCCGCAGCCCTTGAAATCGCGCGTCAATTTCTTAGCCGCTATGTGAGCGCAAGATACCAGTCGGTGGTCCTCATAAGCGCCCACCAACCTGAGCTCGGAGAGGTTCATCACGCTCATGGTTTCACCTGGAACCGCGAGGTGAACGGCATACCCGTCACCAATGACAATCTCTTTGTCTCGGTGCGCCATGATGGCAGAGTCACTAGTTTTAGTTCCAATTGGTATCGTGGCGAGTTCGTATCCCCGCAAGGCGCACTCACCGGGGCACAAATGAGCCAGCGTTTTCTGGCCGACGTAGGGCTTGAATTAATGTACGTGGTGTCACAGGTCGAGGTGAAGGGGCGTAGGCAGCCCGCGACGGAGATTAGGCTCATCTACTTGCCCAAAGAACTAGGGTCTTACTTCTTCGATGCCTTCACCGGCAAAAACGTCGACTGGCAGGGGCAGGCTGTAGTGCCGACCGTTAAGCCCAACTATACAGATATTGCGGCGCACTGGGCACAGGCGGACATTAAGCTTCTCGTCGATTGGGGCTTGCTCAGGCTCCCCGGCCATGAGTTTCGCCCTGACGCCACCATGAACCTAGGCGATTTGCTCTCACTCCTAGCTACCGCTGCAGGCTGGGAAGACTCTATCGGCATCAGGCCCCAATGGCTAAGCGGAGTCGCTAACGAGCGCAATGTTTCGGCATTAAGCTTCGCAGCGCACAACAACCTTATCCGCGAGGATGAGAAGATTGACCCAGAAGCCCTCGTCACCCGCGAGATGCTCGCCTTTTACTTAGCGAGGCTCACCGGGCACGGCGAAACGGCCGCTTTCGAAGGCATCTGGGCCGCACCTTTTGCCGATTTTGCGGAAGTGGCGGCCAAGTACCAAGGCAGTGTCGCCATAGTGCATGCCAAGAGACTTATGGCAGGTTCAAACGGAAACTTTATGCCGCAGGCTCACACCACGCGGGCGCAGGTCGCTGTTATACTGGCTAGGATGCTGCGCGTTAAGTAAGCTGAACCCTCTGCACGAAGACCGCGCCTAGATACTATGGCGCGGTCTTCGTGTTGTTAAGTCTTGCACTCGAGCAACAAACAAAAAAAGATCTCCTCCCGTCAAGGTGACAATATCTCAGTCCGACGACAGAGTGATTGCGGATGGTTGACACTCACCATTTTTTCTGTATAGTGCAATTAGAGTAGTGGGATAAATTTCAATGGAGGGATTGCCATGAAAATATTAGAATATGGCAGAGATCTATTGGCTTTAAAGCAAGTAACTATCACTGCTGGTTGTTGCAGCAGCTCTTTGTGCGACTTTTACGGGGTACACTCGCCAATAGCTGAAGAAGACGTTCAAGAAGAAAACAAGACGTAAATCATTAACACTCGACCCACTACTCTTGTATTGTCGAAGTCGGGGGGCGTTAGCCAATGATTGTTGGAACGTATAACGTAGTAATCACTTCCCGTAGAGAACCTGATAAACTCTATGTTTTCAACCTCTTGTCCGCTGCAACAGTCTCTCTCTCGACCTCAGCATTGGAAAACTGGCTCAAGGGAGACTTTTCTCAGCTTAATGAAAGAGAGTTTGAGTTCCTGAAGGACAAGCTCTTTATAGTTGAGAATAGAAAGCAAGAGAGAAACTTGGCCATGTTTCGGCTACAGGAACAGAAGAATACTAATGTGGTCAATCTTACAATATATACTACATACAACTGCAATTTTGCATGTTTTTACTGCTACGAGGCGGCTGGAAAGGTACTTAATCAAGGCAGCATGAGTCTTGATACTGTGAGCAGCGTTTGCGCTTGGCTAGAGCATTATATGGATGGCAGGGTGTTCAAACACTTGAATTTGACTTTTTATGGTGGTTAGCCTCTTCTCAACATGCCAGGCCTTCTAGCTGTCGCGAATCACCTTAGTGCTCTGTGTCAACAACACCTAGCGGAACTCAGAACATTGCTTATAACCAATGGTTCGCTTCTAACTCCAGATGTGTTGAATCATCTGCGAAAATATAATCTTAGCCAAGTCCAAATCACTTTAGATGGAGCGGCAAACATACATAACCAGACAAGGCCGTTCGTTGATGGTAGCCCAACTTATAATGTGATCAAAGCGAATCTAGATCAAGTGGTTGATATTTGCCCGGTATCTTTAAGAATGAACACAGACCTCTCAAAAATACATTCAGCATTTTGCATGCTAGACGACCTGTGCGCATCGGGCATTGTTCGAAATAATAATATTTTTCTGGAGGTAGCTCATATTATGGACTGTGGGCGCGGGCAGGTTCCTGAATCTTTGTCTCCAGAGTTTGTAGCTGCTAGGCATTCAGTTATAGAATATGCTGTAAAAAATGGCTTCAGGGTGCGTAACCCATTGAAGCTAGCACCATGTCATGCGCGCACTCCTGGCTGCTTTAGTATTTTGCCCGATGGGCGCATATTCAACTGTTTCTTACTTGTAGACAGGCCAGAGTGCCAGTTAAGTTCTGTTAAAAAGTTGTCCTTTGAAAACATTTACTATGAATTGGTAACTCATCAAAGTTATGATGAGGCTTGTCTTGAGTGCAGCTTTTTACCAACTTGCATGGGCGGGTGTCGCGCTGCGGCACTCAAGCACAACGGAACCCTGTCTTCGAAAATGTGCAACCTTAGTTACTACAGGCAAGTCGTAGTTCCTGATCTTGAATTGCATTTTGATTGTGGCAGTTGGGAATAAATTGATGTTTGGAACCTACAATGTAGTAATGCCTACTGAGATTGGAGACTTCTTAGTCTATAATACTCTTAGCAAAGCCGCAGTCTCTCTTAAGGCATCAGAATTTCAACGTGTGCATGATGGCATTGTGACGAACTCATTCTTGCGCCGCTCTCTAATCGTCTGTGATCGTGTAGACGAGGAGCAAGCTCTGCAGCGCTACATTCATGCAGTTTTACACCGAGACGAGCTTCATGTTGCTATAACGCTAACGCGCAAATGTAATTTCTCATGCGCCTACTGTTTTCAGGTTAGTGAAAAAAACGTCGATATGTGTGATGAGACAGCGAATAAACTCATAGACTGGATCTCGACCCAAGTTAATGGTAGTAGGTACAGCGTTGTACACATAGTTTTCTACGGTGGGGAGCCTCTTCTTAACATGCAGAGACTCACCGACATGGCCAAAAGCATAAGTTGCGCGGTGGGCGAGACACGACTACGTATGAGTATCATTACTAATGGCTGGTACCTTATTCCTCCGATTATCCAAGAACTCGTTGCAGTCGGCGTGGATTCCGTGCAAGTTACTCTTGATGGACATGCGTCCACGCATAATGCAAGGCGTCCTTTGATGGACGGTTCAGGTACACAAGCCCAACGAAGCTTGCAGAAGGCGCGAATATGATATGCTGCGTGATTGCATACTGCCGCATTGTTACTAAGCATGCTTTGCCCTCGTAGTTACGAGCGTGATTCTCATCGTTAACTGCGCTTTCAATCAATTGACCATAATGCAATCGACTAATATCGCATTGCAAGTTACAAGGCAGTGTCGCGGCAATGTGGAGCTTAAAATGGCACTAGCGGCAAAGACGAGACAAGTGGAGCTTGGTCATGTCCGCCTTGCTGTCGCCACATGACGACGTCAGGGGAAAGTGGTGGGAAAGCAGAAGCCATTGGGCCGACGGCTGCTTGGAGCCTAGGATGCAAGCTTCCGATTAAGTACCACAAGGTCAGAGGAGGTACTTTTCTTTGATCAAACTAGCGTATTCCAGTATGCGTCACCGACTAACTAGGACTATAATCACCATTTTTGCCATGGCTATCGCTGCGGCAGTCGTTACGAGTGGTATGGCGCTCTCGCAAGGCATTGCAAGGAGGGCATATATTGAGTATCGTACGTATTATCAAGGCGATATCTTGGTCTTTACCCCAACCTATGTAGGTGCTGCCATGCTTCATCAAGTGAACAGCCGTATAAAACAGGCCATACTGTATGATTCAGGCTTTAATTCGTTACTTAGGCTATATCCTCACTTCGGTGCCACAGGATATCTGGCATATGAAGCTTATCCGTACGTCCCCATTTCTCTCGAACAAATAGGACGCCTGCGCACCTTTTCGGGAATCCAATCAGCAGAACCAACTTTGCTGATGCCGGGCCGCGTTGGGCAGATAGATATCACCCTCAAGGTCACAAACAATGATCTGGAGAATCACTTAGTTACGGGAAGAGTTCCACATGCGAATGCTCACAATTACGGGTCTTTGGAGATTGTCGTGAACGCTCATGGTGGCATTCCAGCAAACCTGGGGAATATTGTGACAGTTACGGTGCCAGCGTTCGGGGTGGGCGCATCTGGGATACCATTCGTAGATTTCAGTTCTGCTCCACAGGAGTACGCTGCAAAGGTTGTTGGCATTGCCGAGTGGCCTACAAGGGAGCTGTCATACTTTCCGCCAGGTGTTGGTGGCGAGCCCATATATGAACAAGGCTATGTACATAGCGCAGAAATCTACTTGGCCCCTAGCGCGTGGGAACAAATTTGGCACAGACAGGCGGAAAATTTGGCGTATCCTGTTCTTTCGGCATCCCTGAGGGTAGACAATCTCTCGCGGCTTAATGTCATTGCAGCACAACTTCGGTCAGCGTTCCCTGAGTTGACCATTAAGACGGTTCCCGAGGTGGCGCGTCATGTTGAGCGGTACAACCTTCTTGATCATTTCTACACGTTGCCGTCACATGTATGGCAAGTGTCATCTGATGCCGTCACCCACGAACATGTGCCTGTTGAGTTCGGATTGGCTGTTTCCCTTCTTCTCTTTGCTAACGCAGGTATGCTTCTCGCTGGACAGATGCTTTCAGGCGTTGCAGAAAGAAAGAAGGAAATCGGTATTCTTAAAACGCTAGGAGCTCGACGCAGTGACATTGTCGGCATGGTCTTAATTGAAGGTTTTCTTTTGGCCTCGATAGGTTCACTTCTCGGCTTTAGCTTCATACGATTACTGGCTACAATTCGCGAATTTGGCAACCAAGCTGGTGCATTGTCTGTCATATACTCTACAGCAAAGGAATTCCTCACGGTCATGAGTCTCACGACACTAGTGTCCCTGATATTTAGCGCGATTCCTGCAGCGTGTATGGCTAACTTAACGGTGATGGAGGTGCTTCGCAATGAATGAAATTATCATGCGTACTGAGCGCCTTAATAAGGCCTTTAGTCTAGGTGAGACCATTTACGCCGTCTCAGATGTATCGCTCTATATCCCTGCAGGAAAGATAGTAGCAATTGTAGGCCCCTCAGGTTGTGGCAAGAGCACCTTGCTGAGCCTGCTTGGCGGCTTGGATCGCCCTATGAGCGGCGACATCTTCTTAGAGAGACAGTCTTTTCGTATGCTTTCTGAGGATGGCTTAGCCATGCTGCGACGGAGGAAGCTAGGATACGTGTTTCAGTTTTTCAATCTTATTCCGCACCTAACAGCCATAGAGAACGTCATGCTGCCAATGTCATTCATTGGCGTGAGCCGCCTAAATGCGAAGAAACGGGCCGCAGAATTGTTGGCTCAAGTGGGTCTAACAAAAAGATTGAACCATCTTCCGCTTCAGCTCTCTGGGGGAGAACAACAGCGTGTCGCAATTTCCAGAGCCTTAGCCAACAACCCTGCACTAGTACTGGCAGATGAGCCTACGGGAAATTTAGATAGTAGCTCCAAAAACGACGTCCTTGATCTGTTCAAGATGTTCAACGCGATGAATGGCCAAACTTTTGTGTTAATTACACACGATGCGTCGGTAGCGGGCATTGCCCAGAAGGTTGTTCGTATGGTTGACGGAAGAGTACTTGAGGAAAAATGATACAGCTAGCCCGGCGAATCTTTATAAAAAGTTGGCGCATACAGTTGGCGATTACCTGCTTATTTGCGGCTTCAGTTGCCTTGTTAGTAATTTATGGCACCTACCTGCAGCGGGAAATCAATCTGCTAGAGGTGAGGATGGATGGGGGACTCCAAGACAGTTTTATACGAGTGGAGCTAAATGACTCACAGAGAGGCCCGAGTAAGTTGCGCCCGTCTCGCGGTCTTGGGACTGTGCCGTTGCAGTATCTCGGTTCGTGGCAGACAGGTGTTGTTGATACAAGCCATGGCCGCTTGCCTGTAGCTATGGTGACGCAGGATACTGGCCTCAATTTAGGGATAGGCAGTGCAGAAGTGCTTGTACCGCAAGTTTTGGCCAGTGAGCATAATCTCGCAGTTGGCGACAAACTGGTTGTCGTTACTAAAGGAGCGCATGCACAGTTCACAGTGGCCCAAGTCCATGATGGCACCATCTATGGGCAACGAATAGTTGTTTGGGATAAAAATGCATTGGCCTCTAATGTTTTCTTGTATCGTCATGAGTCTGGAGCAGCATCTGCGGCAGTTACTTCCCTGCGGCGCACCTATCCAGCAGGAATTATTGCATATAGTGGTAGTACGCGCTCTGCTGCGGAAGAGGTCATTGATGCAGTGTACTCCCCAGGGATTAGGGCGCGTTTTGGAGTCATTCTCTTTATAACAATTGCGTTTCTCGCAGTAACAGTATTCAGTTTTTTAGGGAAACGTAAGGTGCTCGCCATAGTAAAATCCTTGGGCTTAAGATCTTGGGAGATGGTCACCCTATTGTTTTACGAGGCAGTTTTACCTCCCTTGTTTGGTTCCTTGCTTGGTTGTGGCCTTGCCTATGTTACCCTGCGCTGGATGATTAGTGCTGGGCAGCAGTTTGCTATCGACGGTTCAGTCTTTATAAGCTCTGCGTTAAGTATCTGGCCAGCGGTTGCAATCGGCATAGCCATCCCAGCGCGCTTCACTCAAGTAGCCACAGTAAATCAGCTACTGTATGAACGGCCGGTGCCCTTCCAAACAGTCATAATAAAGGAGTTGGGTAAACGTATCAGTGCGCTAGATGTTTATACTAGTCAAGGCATAGAATTTATCCATTTGCAGATGGAGTACGGGCACTTTAACGGTTCTGTATTTCGTCGTTTAGGTGATTATGTGAAGCAGGGAGAGGTGCTTGCTGTTGAGGAGCGATGGTGGGGGCTGCAGGTAGTGGAGTACCATGCTCCAATAACGGGCTATATAGTATACTTTCAGGATGAGTTAGGCCTTGTAGGTGTCTCTCCATTGCATTTTGGCGCTCGGTGTGGTAATACTTAGCTAAAGGGAGGCGAAGTACAATGATGTGCCCAGTCTGTGCTAATGTGGAACTAAAGATGACCGAGCGGCAGGGTGTGGAGGTAGATTACTGCTCCAAATGCCGGGGCGTATGGCTAGATCGCGGCGAACTCGACAAAATTATTGAGTTGTCCTTAGAACAGAGGACCCCAGAGCGCGACCGCCGCGTAGAGAACGTACGCGACAGCCGCGACACCCGCAGTGACCGTGACACCCGCAGTGACCGCGACGACCGTGACGACCGAGGCGACCGCGATGATGTGAATCGCAATCCACGTAGGCGCAAGTCACTCCTAGGTGACCTCTTCGATTTCTAGGCTTAGGATCATACTCTGATCGCTGAGCGAGGCTAAAACGCTGCAGGTGCTTTCTCTTAGCGAAAGAGAAAGCACCTGTTTTCTACGGTCTGTCCCCTAGGGGGCCTGCCGCGGCTAGCTCGATGGCGAGAGCACCAAATTGCTTGAAGTTGCCACGAAAACGCTCGGCCAAGTGGAGCGCTGTAGCCTCATACTTCGCTTTGTCGGCCCAGGCCTCGCGCGGAGTAAGGAAGGCAGGTGGTAGGCCGGGCACCCTCTCTGGCACCAAGAGCCTAAAGACCTCGTCCTCGCGGTAAGCACACTTATCTAGGTCGCCGTTTAGTATGGCCGTAATAATGGCGCGCGTATGAGCGATAGAGATGCGTTTACCTTCGCCGTAACCGCCGCCCACCCAGCCGGTGTTGACGAGAAAAACCCTCGCCCCATGTCTATCAAGTTTTTCACCTAGTAGATGCGCATAAACCGTGGGGTGAAGAGGCATGAAGGGGCTGCCGAAGCAGGCCGAGAAGGTGGCCTCGGGCGTGGTAACGCCGCGCTCGGTGCCGGCTAGTTTGCTGGTGTAGCCAGAGATAAAGTGGTACATGGCCTGTTCTTTAGTGAGACGAGCGACGGGCGGTAGAACACCAAAGGCATCGGCGGTGAGAAAGATAATCGTCTGTGGGTTGCCGCCCACACCACAGAGAGCGGCATTCGGGATAAACTCCACGGGGTAGCAGGCGCGGGTGTTTTCCGTCAGACTGTCATCGGCATAGTCGGGCATACGCGTGGAGCAGTCTAGTACTACGTTTTCTAAGAGGGAGCCAAAAGTAAGTGCATTCCAGATTTGCGGCTCATGTTCTTTAGACAAACCAATGCACTTGGCGTAGCAGCCCCCTTCAAAGTTGAAGACGCCTTGGTCGCTCCACCCGTGCTCATCATCCCCGATAAGTTTGCGGTCAGGGTCGGCCGAGAGGGTGGTCTTGCCCGTGCCAGACAAGCCAAAGAAGAGCGCTACATCATCGTACAGGCCAATATTGGCAGAACAATGCATGGGCAAAACATCGCGCTCTGGTAAGAGGTAGTTCATCACGGAGAAGAGAGATTTCTTTATCTCGCCCGCATACTCAGTGCCGCCAATGAGCACCACCTTTAGAGAAAAACTAATTATAACAAAAGCCTCGGAGTTCGTGCCGTCAAGCTTCGGGTCAGCCTTGAAGCTTGGGCAGGAAATAACGGTGAAGTCGGGAGCGAAACCCTCTAGTTCGTGTTCTTCTGGGCGCCTAAAAATCTGTGTGGCAAACAAGCTATGGTAGGCAAGAGTGGTCACAACGCGCACTTTAAGGCGATATTCGGCCTCTGCACCGACGAAGCCATCAAAAACAAAGTTATCCCTTTGCTTCATGAACTCTGTCAGTTTCTTGTACAAAGCTTGAAAGTTATGCTCGTTAAAGGGCTTGTTGGTTTTTCCCCAGTCGATTTTGTCGCGCACCGCGGGCTCATCCACAATAAAGCGGTCCTCCGGAGAGCGCCCGGTATACTTACCGGTGTTAACTGCTAGCGCGCCGGTCGACGACAATATGCCCTCGCGGCGCAGCAGGGAGTGCTCAATCAGTTTCGGTACTGTTAGGTTGTGGTAAGTGTGTCTTGTGCTCACAATGCAGCCCGCCCCTCGCCAGATATACACCAATTAACTATACAATACTATTCTAATCTGTCAATGGGCTAGCATATTTGCGCAATTATATATCACATTAGAGCGAACCGCTGCAGCCTGGCCAGCAGGTTGCAGCGGTTAAGGTTGGCCAATTTAGCGTCGCGTGGGTAGTATCTCTAGCCAGTATCCATCGGGGTCTTCAATAAAGTAGATGCCCATATCCACGTTTTCGTAGCAGATACAGCCCATTTCCTTGTGCCAAGCATGTGCGGCCTCAAAGTCATCGACTCTAAAGGCTAGGTGCATCTCATTTTCGCCAAGGTCGTAGGGTTTGTCCCTGTCTTTCATCCAGGTGAGCTCTAGGCGGTGCTCGCTAGTTCCGTCGCTCAAGAAAACCAGGGTAAAGCTGCCGTCCTTAGCTTCACGCCGCCGCACCTCTTCTAGTCCTAGTGCCTCCTGGTAAAACTTTAGGCTGCGAGTGAGGTCGAGCACATGAATCTCATTGTGGGCAAAAGTAAATTTCATGTCTAAACTCCTTTCTTTTTATAGACTAGCTGCTGGCCACGGTGGGTAATAGCGGTAATAGGGGGAACTAGTGACGGCAGACCTGTGGCAAAGCCCTGCACTGCGGCGTAGTTTTCACCAAAATGCATGGGTACAAAGAGCCTTGGCTTGACAAGATCAAGAAACCGCTGTGGCCCGAGGGCAAACTCACTCCCTAGTCTTGGGTCAACGGGGAAAAAGGCAATGTCAATATCTTGGCCAACTAAGGGGGCGAGGGCCTGCATAAACAAAATTTCGCTCTGCCGCACTTCCTCGGCGGTGGACTCTTCCTTCCAGTGCCACCAGTTTAAGTCGCCCGCATGGAAAATAGTGAGCCCATCTGTAGTAACCACAAATGAAACGCCTAGGTCCGTGGAGTCATAAGTGGCTACTTCCGCGTCCGCAAAACTAAGCCTTTGTAGCGGTGACATGCGCGAGATGTCGGGTCCGTTCTCTTGTACATCAGAGCTCAGTATGTAGCGTATCTTGGGGTTTGCTTCGCGCCAGCTCCAAATATGCGGGTTGTAGTGATCGGCGTGGCCGTGCGAGACAAACACTAGTGTATTCTTGTGGCGCACCTTCTCACCGAGCTTCACCTCTCCGCCATCCCTGATATAGTCAAACACCAAGAGATGCTCCGGAGTCTCTACCGCAAAACCGCTGTTTTCCAGATAGTAAATGTCGGCGCGGATTTCATTCATTTCATTCGCCTCCTTAGAATACACGGCATGCGAGTCGATCGTAGCTCCATTATACTCTAGAATTATCTGTCGCAGGCACTATGATGTGTTGATAGATTATGCAGCCCTTTCTTTTTAGGAGGTACCTAGAGACAAAACGTGGCGTATAGCGGCACAGTCTTCTTCCTGTCCTCATAGCCATAGTTCCTAGTGCAGAGTTTTACTGCGTAGTCAGGGTTGTATGTTGTCATGAAAACGCTGAGACTTTTGGATTTGGTGTTGTCAGCAGACTTTACTTCAACGGGAATAATCTTGCCTTCACGCTGAATAAGAAAATCGACTTCTGCTCCGCGCTCCGAAGTCCAGTAGTAACTAGTATAGCCATTGACACTCAACTGAGCACAGACATAGTTCTCAGCCAAGCCGCCTTTGAAATCGTTCAGTTCATGGGAGAGCAGCAAGACGTCTGCCGGGACAATATCTTTCTTGGCGCATAGTAGACCCACATCGGATACATAGGTCTTAAAGGCATCGATATCTCTGTAGTTCTCAAGGGGTTTCATAGGAGAGTCCACCCGGTAGATGCGCGACACCAGGCCAGACAAGGCTAGCCACTCTATGGCATTCTCAAACTCTGCAGCCCTCGCTCCTGTCTTAATTAGTTTGTACTGAAAGCGCGTGTTCCTCTTCGAAAGTTGGACTGTAATGTTGTCATAGACCAGTCGTGTCTTCGCAATCTCCTTGGGCGCGTTATACTTACTCATGTCGTTAAGATAGCTAGCAAGAATGTTTTTTTGTGTATGGCGCACGAGGTTTAAATCTCTTGTCTCTAAATATTGTTTGACGCAGTCGGGCATGCCGCCGACGACTAAGTACACACGATAATGTTCTAAGGCAGCTTCATGTAGGGCAGTGGGCATAGGGGCGTTGTTGTTAAAACACTCACGAATCATTTTCACCAGAGCCTCTTCACCGCAGGCTAGCAGGAATTCCTCCGTGTCCATGGGATGGAGGGTGTAGAGGTCGACTTTGCCGACCGGAAACGAGTAATGCTCTCTGCTTACTGCCACGCCGAGTAGGCTCCCTGCTGCGATGACATGGTATTCGGGAGCGCTCTCGCAGAAGTATTTGAGAGAAGTGAGCGCACGCTCGCAGAGCTGAATCTCATCTAGGACAAGTAAGGTCTTTTCGCGGATTATTGTCTGGCCTGCCAAGCGTGAAAGTAGGGGGATGAGGTACAAGGGGTCGATGCTTTCCGCAAAGGTTTTAGTGAGCTGCGGCGTTGTTTCAAAGTTAAAGTAGGCTACATTTTCGTAGTGTTCTCGTCCGAATTGCAGAAGGGAATATGTCTTTCCTACTTGCCGGGCCCCCTGCATGACAAGTGGCTTGCGATAAGGGCTCTCTTTCCACTGTTTCAGATACTCGCTTGCCTTTCTGTACATGAATGTATCGCCTCCTAGTAGGATTGTATCCAAGGTTGGTGCAAAATACAACGTAAAATAGCGATTTTTTCACGGTAATCAACATCAATTTTTCGGCTCTTTTAGCACTAAAACGCAGATACCAAACAGCGGAGTAGGGAGCAGGTACAACCGACAACTGTTGCAGCAGGATGTCAGGGGAGGTAGGGCGAACTCATATGGGTGTAGCACAAGGTTCCGCATAACAGGCGGGGAGGGAGCCAGTCAGTGTCTCTTAGATTAATTATAGGTGGGGCGGGCAGTGGAAAAACCCAGGCCATACTTGAGGAAATCGTAGCCGAGGTGCGCCGCGATCCTTTTGGCCAACCGCTCTGGCTGCTCGTGCCAGAGCAGGCTACTTTTCAGGCGGAGCAGGCACTGTGCCTGCGGCTTGGGGGTATTATGCGGGTGCGCGTCGTTAGCTTTCAGCGTCTGGCCTACTTAGTTATGCAGCATGTTGCCGGTGCAGCCTTAACGCCCATTAATGAACTCGGTCTCACCATGTTGCTGCGTAAAGTGATAGAGGAGTCTAAGAGCGAGCTCAAGCCCTTTGCCCGCGCCACGCGCCAGGTGGGTTTTGCCGCGCAACTAGTAGAGATTGTTTTGCAGCTTAAACGCCAGTGTATTGAGCCTAAGCACCTGCGAGAACTTCTCGACCACAAAGGGGCGCACCTGTCGCTACCGGTGGCCGACAAATTGCGGGATATACTCATAATTTACGCCAAGCTGCAGGACACACAGCATCATAAGCAGATTCTCGATAGTGAGGACAGTATTGCTTGGCTGGCTAGGCATGTAGGTGACTTTGGTGACATACAAGGAGCATCCATATGGTTGGATGGCTTTACGGGCTTTATGCCCCAAGAATATGCCGTACTCAGTACACTCATCGCTATGGCAGAGGTACAAGTTAGCCTGTCTTTGGCGGGCGAGCTTTATGACCGGCACCTTGCCGATGACCATCTTTTCTTTCCTACTTGGGATACCGCGCAGAAATTGCGGCATCTAGCGAGGACGCGTCAGGCAGAATTTCATGCTCCTCTACGCTTAGGGCCGAGAAATCGCTATGCAGAGGGCTCAGCCCTGACGCGAATCGAAAAATTCTTTAGCGAAGATGACCGTTCTCTAGCTAGAGTGCCCTCCACAGGGCTAAAGGTGATTGCTGCCACGACCCGCAGATTAGAAGTCGATGCCGCCGCGCGGGAGATTGTGCGACTATGTCGTGAGCAGGGGGTACGGTATCGGGAGATATGCCTCGTGGTGCGCGACCTGGCCATTTACGAGAGTTTACTGCCTACGACCTTTAGAGACTATGGTATTCCTATCTTTATCGACCAAAAACGCCCTATCAGGCATCATCCCCTGCTCGATTTGCTACGCTCCGCCCTCAGCCTAGTAGAAGACAACTTCCCCTACGAGGCGGTGATGCGCTGTCTTAAGGGGGGGCTCTTTCGCTTAGACATAGCCGCCATCGACAAGCTAGACAACTTTCTTCTGGCTACAGGTTTTAGGGGGACACGCTGGCTAGCGGGTGAAGACTGGGTGTTCCGCGTCCCTGATGATGCCTCGGAGCCGCACCCCTTAGCCGACGAACTAAACGCGCTGCGCAGAGAAATCGTGCCTCATTTCGCCGACCTCCACAGCAAAATTGTGGCGGGCAAGACGGTGCACGACTTTAACGCGGCTCTCTTTGACCTGCTCGAGCGTCTAGGCGTGGCCGAGACCATAGAGAAATGGGCAGAAGAAAGTGAGGCCGAGCATGATGTTTTAGCGGCGCGGCTTCATACCCAGGTGCTCGGGGCGGTGCTAGATTTGCTCGAACAACTAGAAGAAATCCTCGGTACTAGTGAGACTACCCTAGCAGAATACGCAGGCATCCTTGAAACGGGGCTAGAGGGGCTGAGACTTGGGCTCATTCCCCCTAGCCTAGATCAAGTTGTGGTGGTCGAGGCAGGCCGGTCGCGCGCACCAGAAGTAGAGTATTCCCTAGTACTAGGGTTAAACGACGGCATCTTCCCAGCGCGAGCACCTCTGCAGGGCCTGTTTTCAGACAGCGAAAAAGAGAGTTTGGCCGTGCTCGGCCTAGACTTAGGCAGCACAGCGCGCCGCAAGGTCTATGAAGAGCAGTTTCTCCTGTACACGGCGCTTACACGCGCCAAGCGGGGCCTCTATCTTAGCTACACCGTGGCGGATGAAAAGGGTGCTACCCTCCTGCCAGCAGTTGAACTAAAGACTCTGCTCTCTTTGTTCCCTGATTTGCGGGTACAGCCCGAGGCCATTGAAGTGCCTAGGGACAGCGAGGACATGCTAGCGCGCCTGTCCCATCCGCGCACTACCTTGCAAGCGCTAGGCATCAGTTTGCGCCAAGCAAAAACAGGCCATTTCATTTCTCCTCTCTGGTGGGACGTGTACAGTCATCTGCTCTGTTCTGCCGAGTGGAGAAGGGAGACAGAGCAAGTAGCACAGGCCTTGTTCTACACTAATGCCGAGCCTCCACTAGCGCCTGAATTTGCGCGAGGTGCTGCGCGACGTGTATGGCGGGGCAGTGTCTCGCGCCTCGAGAAGTTTAATGCCTGCCCCTTCGCCTACTTTTCTGCCTTTACCCTTAAATTGCGCGAGCGCAAAATATATAAATTAGCAGCTGTCGACATAGGCAACTTTTATCATCTCGCACTAGAGAAGTTTGGTGACAAACTAGCAGAACGCCATATAGCATGGGCAGACCTCGATGAACAGAGCTGCCGGGACATAAGTACGGAGCTCGCTACTAACCTGCAACCGATAATTCAGGATAATATTCTTACTAGCACCAAGCGCCACAGCTACTTAGCACGAAAGCTGCAAAGGGTGGTGGAGCGCTCCGCACTCGTCTTGGCTCGTCATGCCAGACAAGGCCGTTTTATACCTCTTAAGGCGGAGCTTGGCTTTGGCCATGGGGGAACTCTACCTGCCCTTACTCTTACCCTGGCCGATGGTACGCAGATGGAACTTACCGGTCGTATCGACCGCGTGGACACCGCGAGCGGCAAAGAGGGGGCCTTTATCCGCATTATAGATTTTAAGTCCGGATCTAACAAATTGACCCCTCTTGAGGTTTACCATGGTTTGCGCCTACAGCTTTTGACCTACCTTGAGGTAGCTTTGCGCTCGGGTCTACAACTGACGGGAAGCGAAGTAAAACCAGCAGGAGCGCTCTACTTTCAAGTGCATGACCCTCTAATTTCAGCCAATCGCCCTCTCAGCAAGGAAGAAGCAGAGGAACAGCTCTTGCTCGCTTTCCGCACTACGGGCATGGTGGTGGCCGACAAAGAGGCCATACCCCTTATGGATAGCAATATCGGCCAGAAGTCCGCCCTAGTACCAGTGGCGCTAAGTGCTAAGGACGGGTCGATCAAGAAAACGGCAGAGGTATGGTCTGCCGAGCAGTTAAGTGCCATGCGCGGGCATCTTGAGGCCGTTTTAAGACAGGCCGGGCAAGCCATTACGAGCGGCGACATCAGCATTGCACCCAGCATTCTGGCTAAAGAGACGGCCTGCAAGTACTGTGAATACAAGGCAGTATGTCAATTTGACCCGCTTCTGCTCGGCAATCGCTATCGGGAGCTGCCAAAAATGAAGGCTGACGAAGTGTGGGCTGCTTTAGGAGTTGCAGAGAGCGGTGATGATAAAGATGTGGACTAGCGAGCAGAGAGAAGCTATTGAGAAGCGCGGCAGTAATCTCTTAGTGGCGGCAGGAGCGGGCGCCGGTAAGACGGCGGTGCTAGTGGAGCGCATTCTAGCGCGTTTGACCGACGCGAAAGACCCTATCGACATCGATAATTTCCTGGTAGTGACCTTTACTAATGCTGCGGCTAACGAAATGAGGGCGCGCATTGGCGAGGCACTAGCCCGCCTGGCGGTACAAAATCCTACTCTGCCTAATTTGCGGCGGCAGCAGCTCCTCTTAAATAAAGCCTCCATCAGCACTCTACACTCTTTTTGCTTGGATATTTTGCGGCAGCACTTTTACCGCCTAGAGCTTAACCCGGCCTTCAAGATTGCCGACGAGATTGAAGGGGCTTTGATCAGGGCGGACGTAGTCGAGAAGGTGTTTGAGGGGCATTACGATACGCTGAGCGAGAGCTTTGCTCTGCTAGTCGAAGGCTTCGGCGGCAAACATGACGACGCTGGGCTTAGTAAGCTAGTGCTTGGTTTGGCAGAATATAGTCGTAGCCAGGCCGATCCTTCGCAATGGCTCGAGGGCTTGACCAAGAACTATGAGTGCGGTGATGATGGCGAGAGTTACACGCGGCATGCCTGGTACGCCGAGCTAAGGCACGCCATCGCTGACCGCCTGCAGGCTGCGATCAGTAGCCTCAGTATGGCACAGACCCTAGCCGCCCTGCCCGATGGGCCGTTCGCGTACAGTGATACTCTGGCTGCCGAAAAGAGCAGTCTGCAGAGCATTCAGAGTGAGCTGCCTAGCCTAACTTGGGACGAGTTGCGCAGTAGAGTAGCGCAAGTGGAGTTCTGTCGGCTCCCAGCGGCGCGGGGGGGCGCGAAAGAACACAAGGATCGTGCCGTACTCTTTCGCGACCGGTGTAAAAAGATTGTCAAGAAGGATCTTATCGAGGGACTACTGGCGCAAAGTGCGGACGAAGTGCGACACAGCCTAAAAGTAACTAGGGCCATGGTGGAAGAGATTTGTCAGCTCGTCGCCGAGTTTCAAGCCGAGTACCAAAAAGCCAAGCGAGCCAAGAACCTGGTTGATTTTAGCGACCTCGAACACATGGCACTGGCTATTTTGTCGGCAGAGGGTAGCCCTGTGCAAGCTGATTTGCAAGTGCGCTTTAAGGAAATTTTAGTAGATGAGTATCAAGACATAAATGGCGTGCAAGAAAAGATACTTTCACTCGTAAGTTCGGGGACCAACTTGGTGATGGTGGGGGATGTAAAGCAAAGCATTTACCGGTTCCGCCTCGCCGAACCGCGCCTTTTCCTCGAAAAATATGCGGCGTATACCGATGATTCGCCGCTCGGGCAGAGAATTCACCTAGCCAGCAATTTTCGCAGTCGCCCCCACATCATCTCGGCTGTCAACTATATTTTCGGCCAGCTGATGTCCCCGACCATCGGTGAAATTGCTTATGACCACTCTGCGGCCCTCATTCCCGCGGCGTCTTACCCCCCTCTCCTTGAAGACCCGGCCGTAGAATTACTGCTACTAGATACGAGTGCTAGCGACCCCACGGAAGATGAAGATGAGGATGATCTCGATACACCTACCAAGGAAGCGCGCGCCATAGGCAAGAAAATCGCCGCGATGGTGCAGGGCGGTAAGTGCCAGGTTTGGGACAAGGCCGCGGGCCAGATGCGCCCACTTATCTTTCGCGATGTAGTGGTGCTCCTTAGAGCGACCAAGGGTTATGGCGAGGTGTTCGCAGAAGTATTTCGTCAGATGTCGCTGCCCGCCTACGTAGAGGTGGGCACCGGGTATTTCGCCACGACCGAAATCGCCGTGATGTTAAGTCTGCTCAAGGTTGTCGACAACCCCGAGCAGGACATTCCGCTCGCGGCGGTACTACGTTCGCCCTGTGTAGGGCTTTCGGGCAGCGAGTTGGCCGCTATTCGCCTGGCGGAACCCCAAAGAACTTTTGCCACCGCGGTGCAAAAGGCCAGTCAAGGTGGCGATGCCCTGGGAGAAAAACTATCTCGCTTCCTGGCTCAATTGGCCGTCTGGCGTAAGTTGGCCGTGCGTGGTAGTCTGCCTGAGCTCATATGGCGGCTCTACCGCGACACTGGCTACTTTAACTACGTCGGAGCCCTGCAGAGCGGCACACAGCGTCAAGCGAATCTGCGGGCGCTCTATGATCGTGCCTGTCAGTATGAGGCTACGTCTTTTAAGGGGCTTTTTAGATTCTTGCATTTCATAGAGCGGCTGCAGGAAGAAGAGAAAGACATGGGGCAGGCGCCTGCCCTTAGCGAGAGCGAAGATGTGGTGCGCGTTATGAGCATACACAAAAGCAAGGGTCTCGAGTTCCCGGTGGTGATAGTGGCTGGTCTCGGGCGCAAATTTAACATGACGGACTTTGCTGGCCCCATGCTCATTCAGCGCGACCTAGGTCTCGGCCTACGTGCTGTCGATCTAGATACGCGCTGCAAGTACCCCACAGGGGTCTATCACGCCTTGAAGCACCGCCTACAGAACGAATTGCTGTCAGAAGAGATGCGTATTCTCTACGTGGCCCTTACGCGAGCGAAAGAAAGGCTCATTTTGGCGGGGTCAGTGGCCAAACTAGCAGACAAACTGGCCACCTGGCAGGGCCAGGTAGATGCCGCACAATTACCCGTGTGGCAAGTCGCCGAGGGGCGCACTTTTCTCGATTGGCTTGGTCCGGCTTGCATACGACAATCGAGCAGCAACATTCGCTTCAGTATTATCGGAAAAGAGGCAGTGTCTACTAGCGCTACGTCTTCCTACGACTACAGGGAGGAACTTTTGGCGGTGAAAGAGGGGCTACCGTTACCCGACCAAGGCCATGGCGAACAAGTTCTCCGCCGCTTAGCCTGGGTCTACGAGCATGCTGCTAGTACCACCACCCCGGTAAAAAGCTCTGTCTCGGAACTAAAACGCCGGCTCGCCCCGCCAGATGACTTAGCAATGACCCCCCTTAAAGCACCGAGGCCTCTAACTAGGCAGCGCGGTGCCCGACTAAGCCAGGCCGAGATTGGCTCGGCACTACATATGTTTATGCAGCATGTCGATTTGGGGCAAAGAGTAACGAGGGAGAACTTAGAGCAACAACTGGACTCCATGCTGGAAAAGAAGCTGTTGACAGTAGTCGAGGCAGAGAGCGTCGACTTAGAGCGAGTCCTAGGGTTTTTTGGCAGCAACTTAGGCGAGCGCTTGCTGGCCGCAGAACAGGTCTGGCGAGAAGTTCCGTTTGGGCTGCGTTGTGACGCCAGCAAAATACACCCCGGTGTAGAAGGTGAATACATCTACATTCAGGGTGTTATCGATTGTCTGTTTATGAGCGGGGGCCAACTAGTACTCGTTGATTTTAAGTCGGACCGGGTAAGTGAAGAGACCAAGAGCCTTATCGTCGATAAGTACCGGGGGCAAGTCGCCATCTACGCGCAGGCCATTGAAGCCATCCTCGGGCAGAAGGTCGCAGAACAGTATCTCTACTTCTTTGCGCTAGGTGCCGCCATTAGCCTTGGCACTTAGGGATGCAAGTAGAGTAGGAAAAGACTATACAGATGTGCGATCGTCACCTTTAGCACGGCGAACGTCGGGACGGCGAGAAAAATGCCCCAAAAACCAAACAAGCTCCCTGCGATTAGCATGACGAAAAGGATTACCACAGGATGACTGCCCAGTTTCTTGCTCATGATGCGCGGTGAGAGAACGAGACTTTCGAGCTGTTGCACGACTAGCATCACGATTAGCCCTAGCCACGCCATGCTCGGGGACTGGACTAGACCCACGATCAAGACCGGAATTGTACCCACGATTGGCCCCACATAAGGGACGACGTTGGTTATGGCTACTACAACAGCCAACAGGAGCGCATACTCCATGCCAATCACTAAGAAGCCGACAAAGGCGAGTATTCCTACTACGATGCAGATTACGGCCTGCCCTTGTATGTACTGACTGAGTGCTCGGTCCATCTCGCGCAGAATCTTTTTACCTTCCACATGTAGGCGGGCGGGTAGGAGGTAGTCGACAAGCGCCGGCGCTAATTTCTCACCATCGAGGAGCATGTAGAAGAGAATAAACGGCACGAGAAAAAGCAAGGTTAACACAGTGGTGGTCATGCCGATTAAGTGGGTAATGTTCTGGCCGAGGGTGGCCAGTAGCGAGCTAACTAAGGCCGTAACTTGGTCGGCCAGACCGTCTAAGGCTAGTGCCTCCGGACCAAAGAGGCGCACTATCCATTCGTTTTCTTCTAGCGCCAAGAGCCTTAACCGCAAGATCTCCATGAGTCGAGGTGCGTTGTTCACCATGCTCGTTAACTGCCGCTCTAAGGGTGTGCCTGTGGTGGCTATGAGAACGCCAAGGGCACCAAGAATTACTCCATAGACAATGACGATGGCGAGGCTCTGCGGCAGACGTAGCCTGCACAAGTACTTTACTACCGGACTCAGCCAGTAGTAAAGTAGCCCGGACAAGACCACGGGGACAAACACAGCACTCATCACCATACCAAGCGGACGGAAAAGAAAGGGCACCCTGCTACCCACGAGAGCAATAAGGAGCAGTAGCAATACCCAGACCGCGAGGCGAAAAGGCCGTGAATTAAGCATATCACTACCCCCTTTAGCTAAAAAAGGACTAGGTTGCCCTAGTCGCTAAATTAGTAGACCTTCTTCTCTTTTTTTGTCTTTTCTTGTTTTGGTTTCTTCGTTTCTTTCTTGACAACCTTCTCTTTACCCATGCTAAAGTCTCCTTTCTCTTATTACTGTATGATTAGTATGCACTTAGTATATCATGCCACTGTGGGGAGAGGAAAGAGGCTAATGGGCCCGCATAACCCAAAGGAGGTACGCAAAATGAGCGATAGCGAGCTAGTAAAGAAAATCATGAGCGACATTGACAACGACCGCTCCGATAAGGAAGTTTTGCGCCTGCTGCTAGAACAACGCGTTGCCAACGATACTACCGGCCAGGAGGAGGCTACTGTAGGCCAGCGCGCCTCCGATCGCATTACTAATTTTATAGGCAGTTGGTTCTTTGTCGGTCTCTTTGCTGGTTTCTTGCTTAGCTGGATAACATGGAATGTAATGAGGGGAGATGCAGCCTATGATCCCTACCCCTTTATTTTGCTCAATCTAGCGCTTTCTTGTCTAGCCGCTATTCAGGCGCCGCTTATTATGATGAGTCAAAACAGGCAAGAGAAGCAAGATAGACGTCGTGCTGAGAATGACTATATTGTGAACCTTAAGACTGAGATCATAACGGATGAAATCTACAAGAAATTAGAGACCCTGCTGCTACAACAAGGGCGGCTCAAGTCTGTTAACTACAGGACGATAACTAGAAGAAAGCGCCTTGTTAAGGAGTGAGCAGCGCCGCAAAATCCGCAGGTGGCGGGGCGAAGAGCGAGATTTGCTCGCCTCTCTCTGGGTGCCTAAAGGACAGCCAAGCGGCGTGTAGGGCCTGCCTCGCGATAAACGGAGAAGCTGTGCCGTAGACTTCGTCGCCCACTAGGGGATGCCCGAGGTGGGCAAAGTGCACTCTTATTTGATGCGTGCGACCTGTGACTAGCGTGGCCTTTACTAGGGTAGTATCGGTACCCACCGACAACCTCTCCCACAAAGTGAGGGCGTCTTGCCCCAGAGGGGAGATGACCCGCGCGCGGCTGCCATTGCCCACTCGCTTAATGGGGGCACTGATGCGGCCCTTTGCTTCTGGCAGCACTCCGCTCACCACGGCCAAGTAGCTCTTTTGCCACTCCCCGGTATGGTGTTGCTCGGTAAGTCGGGCTTGCACATGGGGATTTTTGGCGATGAGCAGTAGCCCTGAGGTGTCCCGGTCGAGGCGATGCACAGGGCGGATGATAAACTCCTGCCCGCGCCCCTGATAGTAAGCTAGCAGGGCATTGGCCAGAGTGCCATCCAGGTAGCCTTTAGTGGGATGAACAACCATAAAGGCCGGTTTGTTGACTACCACGAGGTGTTCGTCTTCGTAGGCAATGTCAAGCGGCATGCTTTGGGGCAGAAGCGACTGCTCTCTTTCCTCGCGAAGCACCAAAATCAGTTGGTCTCCTGCGCGAACTGTCTCGCGCATGTACACGAGCACGCCATTTTGCCGTACTTCGCCGCTGCGTCTCAGTCGTAGAAGCGTCTTTCGCGACATGCCGAGGCGCAAGGCAAGCACCTGACTAATCTTCTTATGGTCGTCTTCTGGATGCACGGTGTGGGTGAAGACATGCTCTGTCGTCACGAAACTAGCCTTTCACTTCAAGGCGTGAGTACAATGCTTCGGCGCGGCCTAGAAGTAAGACGGTGGCAAGAATGGCTAGAGCACTGTGCGTAAGGAGTAGCACGAGCAGGGTGGTCCAGGTTCCCTGGGCGATTAGTTGCCTGTACGCCAGAAAGCTCACAAAACCTAGTGCGGCTCCAAAGAGCATGGGACTAACGGCATTGAGATTATTTTTTACGGCGTGTTGGGGGTTAGTCCACGTTAAGAACGGCCGCCATATATCAAACCACAAACCTAGGACTTGTGGTGTGAAACCAGCAGTTATGCCGAGAATATAGGCTGTGGCCAAATGTGCTGCCCCTGGCTGAAAGAGAAAAGCGTAGACACCCACTAGGGGGATGCTACTTGGTATGGCTGCGCCAAGGGCGAAGATTAGTTTGGCCGTTAGCTGCTTCTTAGCAGAAACCGGAAGAGTCTTAGAGATCCACAGATACTTCCCCTCGCGGCTTATGGCTGTACTAGCGAGGGTGTTCAGGCTCGTCATAAAGGCGATGGCAGCCGCCACAACTAGGGTGGCCATGGCTAAACCATGGGGGTGATTGCGCGCCATTTCGGCTACTTGCGTCATGCCTGCCCCCTGCACTCCGAAAAAAGTGGGAAAAAAGGCCATAAGCGTGAAGAGAACTATGGTGATAAAACCATTCATGACCCAGATGGGCATGCGCATAAAGAGCTTGAGCTCTCGGCTAAGCAGCGCCGACAAGGCAGTGCTCTCTACCGCGTGGCGGGCAATGATCTGTTTGGTGTAGAGCGCGCCGCGGCGGGTTCTTTCGCTCCCACCTACCAGCCCGCCGTAAAATACCCTTTGTCCCACCGCCATAAAAGCGCCCACTGCCGCCGCCGAAGACAGGATGAGGTAGGCTAAATTGAGCATGCCCCTTGCTGTGCCGTGCTGTGCTACAGCCCTAGTCGCCCAGATGGCGGGAGGAAACGATGCCCCGACGAACTCCACAAAGTCAAGGCGATTCATAACCAGGTCTTCTGCCGATATCTGCCCGGTCATACTCGCGGTAAAGTGGTATTGCAGGTATAAAATTAAGCTGAGTAGCGCGATGCTTGCGATTACCATGAGGATATCGCGGTGACGCCTATTAACGCCACGCATAACAGTGACAGCTAAGATACCAGCAAGTGCGAGAGGTATGGTGGGTAGAAATAGCATCGTCGCGAAAGCAGTCAACCAACCTAGGACACCAAGCGGTATAACTTGATTGTAGGCCAGCAGTGTGGGTGCAAGTATGACTACAACGGGGGCATACTCGACGATGTTGACCAAGGAGAGCTTGGTGGCCAGAATATGCCAAGCCTTAAGTGGCAGAGGTACCAGTATGTCGAGGTCGTTAGAGAAGTATAAAATAGAGATCATGGCAAAGAGGCCAAAGGTAAAGGCCATGATTTGTGAGAGCAATATGAACTGCGTCAAGACAAAGTCAGCTTGCCCGAGCATGGCACTGCCCCGCACCATGGTGAGCGCTAAGTAGTAGAACATGCTCCCAAAACTCAGGCCACCAGCCACTACGCCGAGGGCCACTAGCGCGGGTTCCCAAAGTTTCTCGCGCTTGTGTAGATATTTGACGCGCATGGCACTTAGCCCAAAGTAATTGCGGAAAGACAGGCGAAAGAGGCTCATGAGGGTACTCATTGCTTGGTCAACTCCAAGAAGATACTTTCCAGCGAAGAATTTTGGTCAGAAGTTTGACGAAGCTCCGCCATCGTGCCACAAGAAATGAGCTGCCCTTTCTTAATGATACCCACGCGGTGACACAAACGCTCGGCTACATCTAGAATATGGGTCGAGAAAAAGACGGTCCTTCCCTGGCTACAGTGTTCGTTCATGAGTTCTTTAAAGAGATGGGCGGAGCGTGGGTCTAGCCCGACCATAGGCTCGTCGAGAATCAAGAGCGGGGGCTCATGAATGAGGGCCGCCGTCAAGGCCAATTTTTGCTTCATGCCATGTGAAAAGCTGCCGATTAGGTCGCCCATGGCACCCGCTATCTCGAAAATGTCAATTAAGCGCTCGAGGCGCCTTTGCCTCGTGGCGCTACTTACCTTGTAGATATCCGCGATAAAGTTGATGTATTCCATGCCAGTGAGTTTATCATAGAGATCTGGGTTGTCCGGAACAAAGCCGATGCTCGCCTTAGTCTTCTGTGGGTCGACTAAGGTATCATACCCGTTAACGGTAATATGGCCTTGGTCCTGGCGCAGTAGCCCCACTACCATCTTGATAGACGTCGTCTTGCCCGCGCCATTAGGACCGAGAAAGCCGAAAATCTCCCCTCTCTTCACTTCGAGGGTCAGTGCATCCACTGCCTTGACCTTTCCCTTTTGGTAGGACTTAGAAATTTGCTGAAAATGTAACACTAAAATTCCCCCTTTACTACTACTTACTACGTGCTGAGAGGCCAAAAGTTCTGCGTTTACCAGACAAAGTGCGAAGTGAAAAAGAAACATCCGCCCCGGCAGGAATTCTTCTTGCCACAATGAATACTGAAATACAAGGGCACTGTCGTAGGAGGGGTAATGTTTTGATTCGTAAAGGGACTAAGGCCGATATACCGGCCATTCAAGCCGTGGCGCGCGTAGCATGGGAGTACACCTACAAGGATATCATGCGACCAGAGACGCGCAGCCATTTTCTCGACCAGTTTTACAGTTATGAGGCTCTCGCGAAAGCCCTGGAGTTAAAGCCCGGCGGCCTATGGGTGGCCACTGTCGGTCTGCAAGTGGTGGGCTTTGTTCAGGTTGTGCCGATGATAGATAAGAGTGGGCTAGAAGTGACGCGCCTCTATGTTCTGCCGGAGTGTCAGCGGCAGGGTGTGGGTAAAATGCTCTTATCTACGGTCATGGTGGCTTACCCCGAGACAAAATGGTGGGCACTTGTCGAAAGAGACGACCACATGGCCGTCGCTTTCTATGCTAAGCATTTATTTTCTCGGCGGCGCGACTTGGTGCTAAACATTATGGGTGAAGATCTCGCCTTCGTAGAGTTTTTCCGGCAGGGCTAGACTCTCGCCTTGAGGGAGCACCGTGGTCTATACTGGCTTTACATGTACAAATTGTTTCTTGCCACGGCGAACCTCAATCCGTCCCTCACGCACAAAGGTCATATTAATCACGAGGTCATCTTTATCCACGCGCTTTTGATTTACTTGTAGGCCGCCACCTTGAATAAGGCGGCGTCCTTCGCTTTTGCTAGGCACAATACCGGTCTGCACTAGTAGCTCAACCACGCTGCCGCCCCTCTCGAGCCACTCTTTAGCGATGGTGGCCATAGGTATGGTCGACAAGTCCTGCCCGCCTTCGAACAGGGCCTCGGCGGCTTGTTCTGCCTCTTTGGCTAGTTGTGCGCCATGTACAATGCTGGTAGCTTCAAAGGCCAGTATTTTTTTTGCTAAGTTGATGTCGCGTCCCTGTAGAGCGCTTAGGCGACGCACTTCATCCATAGGTAAAAAAGTAAAGAAGGCCAAGAACTTAGCCACATCCGCATCGTGGGTGTTACGCCAGTACTGGTAGAAATCATAGGGGCTAGTGCGCGTAGCATTGAGCCATATAGCGCCTTCTTCAGTCTTACCCATCTTCTTGCCGCTCGCGGTCGTCACTAGGGGGTAGGTAATGCCGTAGACTTCGTCACGCTCTACACGTCTAACCAGGTCTGCTCCGCCGAGAATATTAGACCACTGGTCATCTCCGCCCATCTGGAGTTTGCAGCCTAAGTTTCGGTAGAGGTGGAGGTAGTCATAGGATTGCAGCAACATGTAGTTAAATTCAATAAAAGAGAGTCCGGTATCGAGGCGTCCTTTGTAGCACTCGGCCGTTAGCATGCGGTTGACCGAGAAGTGCACTCCTACTTCGCGCAAGAAAGCAATATAGTTAAGGTCTCGCAGCCAAGCCATATTGTTTAAGCAAAGAGCCTTATCATCCGTAAAGTCTAGGAAGCGGTCAAGCTGTGTGCGTATGCCACGTACATTAGCCTCAATTTGCGCCTCAGTCAACATCTGGCGCAGGTCAGTCTTGCCGCTTGGGTCGCCAATCATGGCCGTGCCCCCACCCAGTATAACTACTGGTCGGTGTCCGGCACGCTGCAAATGGGCGGCAGCCATAATGGGAACAGTGTGCCCTATGTGCAAGCTGTCTGCTGTCGGGTCTAGGCCAACATAGGCGGTCACGACCTCGCGGCCGAGTAAATTTCTTAGCGGCTCGTCGTGCGTGATTTGTTTGACAAAGCCGCGTTCGCGCAGCACGTCAAGTGCGTTAACCATCTTGCCACCTCCGGCTTAATGTATTTGCAAGATTGTAACACGACAGAACTGATTGGACAAATGAATCTCCAGGGACGGTTCTTTTCGATTCAGAGAACCGTCCCTGATAAGTCACAGTGATTTTGCGTTAGCCCTAGGAGGAGCGACCGCAATTTGATATAATGCCTTCAATCGACAGAGGGGGAGTAAGCATGTCACAGGCTATCTTATTTGTAGTAACAGGTCCTTCGGGGTCAGGCAAGGGTACCATCATGCGGGCCATCGTCGCGACGTATAAAGACTTGGTTAAAATGGCTACTTACACGACCCGCATGCCTCGCCCTAACGAGGAGTGCGGTTTTGACTACAATTTCGTCACCCCAGAAGTGTTTCGAGCCAAGATAGAGCAAGGCGAAATTGCTGAGTATGAGCAGGTCTACCACGACCACTACTATGGCTCGCCGCAGTTTGACACCAATACTGGTCCTGACAGGCTGATGGAGTTAGACTACAATGGTATGTTTAAGTATAAGAAAACGACAAACCGCCTCGTCAGCATATTTATCGCTCCCCCTTCTCTAGAAGTCATCGCCGAGCGCATTACGCGCCGGAGCAGGGAAGCTAACCTAGAAAGACGCCTAGGTAACGCCTATGAACAGCTAGGGCAGGCGGCAAATTACGATTACATCATCATCAACGATTCTGTGGAAGTGGCCTGTGCCGAAGCCATAGCCATAGTGCGCGCCGAGCGGGTCAAGCGCGACCACTCGCTACGTTCGAGTCTTATCAGGACCATGTGTCAAGAAAAATGTGCGCCAGAGCATTAAGCGCGAACTATAAAAGGATGTAAAAGGATCTAGCCGTTAGGGACCACTCGGACGATAAATAAGTCCGAGTCGCGGAGCATAAGCTCGGACCGAGAATCGAGCAAGCGCACGCGAGGCTGTTGGGGTGCGCCGGGAGGGGTGTCGAGCACAATGGCTTTGGCACCGTCGTTTAGTTCAACCATTACACCGCTCGGGTAGGCGGCGATATTCTTTAAGAATACTTGGAGCAATTTCATATCAAAGGCCTTGTTGCCACTGGCAGAGAGGTACTCATAGGCCTCATGCGCCGGAAATCCTGTGCGATACTGGCGATGCGCCGTCAGGGCATCAAATACATCGGCCATGGCTACGATCTGACTAGTTTCGAAGATGCTACCACCCTTGAGCGAGAGGGGGTAGCCCGTGCCGTCCACGCGCTCATGGTGCTGGTAGGCAATATCTTTAATGGCGGGCATGTCCTTCAGTATCGCAAAGCCATGGTCGGCATGGCGCTTGACTATTGCGTACTCCTCGGGGCTCAGGTGGCCAGGTTTGTTGAGGATTGGTTTCGGTACCATCACTTTACCCACATCATGAAAGAGTGCGCCTAGGCCTAATTCCTGTAGTTTAGGCTTGGGGTAACCCAAGGCAATGCCCGTGAGTAAGGCCAAGACACATACATTCACAGAGTGGGCGAAGAGGTAGTCGTCGTCAAGCCTGATGTCCGTTAGGTTGACTACGGCATGACTGTTTCGGAGCAGTTCTTGGACAATGTCTTGTACGCAGCGTAAAGCCCCATCGGCGCGCAGCGCGATGGTAGCGGTATTTGTGTCTAGCAGTATGTCGCGCACGCGCACCATGGCCGTGACGCGCGTTTCGTCTGAGATAACGTCCCTAATGTCGGGCAGCTTTAAGTGGGGCTCGTGTATGTAGACGCAGGGAATGCCTAGTAGCTCTAAGCGACGAATGTAGTTAGCACTGAGTATCGTGCCAGCCTTAAGGAGGGTCTGCCCCAAGCTATTGTACAGGCTTCGTCCGATGACCATGCCAGGAGTTAGGTGGGGCAAGTCTATGCGGCGCATACTACCACCTCCGCTTTAAATTATCACACCCCGCAAGGCCGCAAATTCCTGTTCAGTCAAGACTTTGCGAATCATGAGGGAAGGGTGATCAAGAGTATTGATCTCGATAGGTGACTTGTAGGGCTGCCTGTCTTGATCAAAAAGAAGCCTTACACGGGGGTACTTGCTGAAACCAGGTGGGGTGTCAACCACTATGCCTACGCGCTGGTCAGAGAGCTCCACTATCGAGCCAGAAGGGTAGGCTGCGATGTTGCGCAAGAACTTCTGTACTAGGTCTAGGCTAAAAGCGCGATTGCCTGAGGCCGAGACCAACTCTACCGCTTCGTGGGGCGGGTGCGCCTCGCGATAGATCCTCGCCGAAGTGACCGCATCATAAACGTCGCAGATGGAAGCGATTTGGGCATGCTGATGTATTTGCCGGCCCTGCTTGCCGTCGGGGTAGCCATTGCCGTCGTAGCGCTCGTGGTGTTCTAGGGCCACCTCGCGTCCATCTGGTATGTTCTGTAAAATCTCATACCCCTTGGTAGTGTGGGTCTTTACGGTTTCGAATTCATCAGCCGTGAGAGAGCCATTCTTGTATAGAATGTGGTGCGGAATTGCTCCTTTACCCACATCATGCAGTATGGCGCCCACCCCGAGGTTCACCAATTGGTCGCGTTTAAGGCCTGCCGTCAGGCCCGTAATAAGTGACAAAATGCATACATTTACAGAATGCGAAAACAGGTAGTCATCTTCGAGTCGGATGTCTACCAGGTTAACCATGAGGTTGCGTTGACTAAGTAAGTCGCTGACAATGTCATGCACCGCGCGCGAGGCTTGCTGGGTGCGGAGCAAGACATGGCTGGTCGGGTTAGGTGTCTCCACGGCGGCTACGAGGTTCCGCACTCTTTGCACAGCTTGGTGGCGAGTTTCATCGCGGATAACATCGGCTACGTCATGACCCTCAAGTAGGCCATCGTCAATATAGAGAAAGGGCATGCCCAGTTGTTTTAGCTGTGTTATGTAGCGGCGGGTGAGGATCAAGTTGCGCTGCAGCAACACAAGGCCTTCGCTTCCATATACTGGGCGCGCAACCTTCATGCCCGGCTGAAGTGCATAGACTGGAATTCTGCGCATGTCAAAACCTCTCTGTCGTCGATTGAGTTGCGTGCGAAAAGCTCACCATGTGCAATTCGACATATTTCTGCAATAACCTCTAGCTTGGTAATTATTTTTGCAAACGAATGATGCGTCCGCTCAGATCTCCGGTGATGGTGCGCTTAGCGTGGGGCGATGGACGTGAGGCGATTAACAAAACAGATAGGGGAGGACGTCTCCTCCCCATGTGTTTTGGCTGGACTACTTTTGCCCTAGCTGTTACAGGACTCCGTTGACGACAGTGCAGTACTCGCGCCAAAGCTGGCGCAGTGCGTCAAGCGATACTTGGGCTTCAGCAGCATAGGTGCGCATGAGTAGGGCTACGTCCTCTGTAGGTGACAGACTGGCTAGGGCCATAAAACCACGCACTGTAGACCTTTGGTGACATATTCCGCGGCGGATCAGACGGCAAAATCTGGCTCTCCGTGTGTGCATCATGACTAATCCCCCCTTTCCGTTACTACATTACGCAGCTAGGGTCTCGGAGGGTACAAAGGGGACAAGCAGAAAGGTATTTCCACTATATGCTGCTTATTAGCGACCGCCTTTCGGCTCTAAAATGCAGGAAAACCGCTTTCTAGAGCGAAGTAGAGTAAGAGACAAGAGGAAAGGAGGGTGTCAATGCGAAGACGCATCACCATAGTCGGGTTAATCATCATGCTGGTAACAGTTTTCGTTTCTTCCGTAGGGGCAGCCACGCCAGGGACAGTCAACACAGCACTGCTCAATTTGCGCAGTGGTCCAGGCCCTGCCTTTAAGGTCTTAACAACTCTGCCTGCAGAGACACCACTTGTCGTGCTGGCCCAAACGGGTGATTGGCGACAGGTTATGACTGCCGCGGGCAAAACAGGCTGGGTCTTTGGACAATTTGTGGCCGCTGATGCGAACTTTAGAGCCTTGTCGCGTTCTGTCACAGTCACTATCGGTGTCAGGTCCCTCAATGTCCGTCAGGGGCCTGCCACCTCGTTCCCAGTAATATCTACCGTGCGAGAGGGGCAGCTTCTAAGCGTGACAGGGCAGCTAGGGAGTTGGCTTCAGGTAGAGAACTCGGGCAGACTCGGGTTTGTGCATGCCGACTTTGTTACGCAGGTAGCGCAGGAAGAACAGGCTGTGACCGTCCCCTTGGCACGTGTGACGGCTAGCTCGCTCAATTTGCGCGGTGGAGGGGGCACTCAGTTTCCCATTGTGGCGCGGCTAAATCGCGGCACTACGGTGGCTGTCTTAAGCGAAGGCGCCTGGGCAAGAGTAATGCTCGAGAACGGTGCTACCGGCTTTGTCTCTAGTGAATTTATCGAGCAAGTCAGAGGCCAAGCGCAGGCTCGTATCACGGCCAGCGTGGTCAATCAGCGCAGTGGCCCTGGCACGACCTTTCCTGTGGTAACGACTCATCCACGCGGGCAGACCATCGCCGTGTCAGGGCTAAGTGGCGAATGGGTCAAAGTATCGAGTGCGGGCGGGGCCGGGTACATCCTTAGTAATCTCCTGTCGTTTTCTTTTGCCCCTGGCGATGGTACTGCCCTTGTGCCCACGTCACCAACGGCCGCGGATCTATCTGGGTTTACCGTAGTCATTGATCCAGGGCATGGGGGTAGAGACCCCGGTGCCATAGCGGCCAGTGGCCTGCGAGAGAGCGACGTTAACTTGACCATGTCGGAGCAGCTTAGGGCCATGTTAGAGGCCGCTGGCGCACAGGTAGTTATGACGCGCACCACAGACATCGGGCTCACCCTTGCCGAGCGGATAGCGTTTGGCAATGCACCTGGGGTCGACCTCTTTGTAAGCGTGCACAACAATGCGCATACTAACCCGCAAATTTCGGGCACCCAAACTTTTTACGGAGTCACCGAGGGGAGTTTCGCGCTGGCGCTAGGCGTGCATCGTCGCTTAGTAGCGCTAGGTCTTAATGACAGGGCCGTGTTAACAGCAAATTTCGCTGTCTTGCAACGGACTACTGTGCCGGCCATTCTCATTGAGACAGCGTTCTTGTCTAATCCCCATAACGCAGCTCTCTTGGGGCAGGCGTCTTTTGTTAGTAGAGCGGTAGAGGCTCACTTCGCGGGAATCAGCGAGTGGCTGCTCAGTAGAAGAAACCAGCGGGCAGATTAGTCGCTACACCGAAGTAGCAACAGCGAAGACCTATCGATATGCAGTATAGAAAAAGACCGACTATTTTGTCGGTCTTTTTCCTCTTTGTCCAGTTGTCGCTTGAGGCTGGACTTTATCCATCTTCAATTGCTTGCCTATTCCTAGTAGCTTCTTGCATTTTGTGCCCATCTCGTCACCCCCCCGAAGATTATATCATGCTGACCCCGCGGCGCATAGCGGCAATGTATTGACGGCAAGGGTAGGTGGTATCCTACAGAGTAGTTAGGCTGTGAGGTGAGCGAATGAGTATTGTGGGCGCGGCCATGGCTTTTGTCTCCGGTGTTTTAATGGCAGTTCAGGGCAGTATCAATGCGGGCTTAGGTAAAGATGTCGGCGTCCTGCGAGCTACTCTCGTCGTACACTTGGTAGGGTCAGTTGTCGCGCTGATGCTAGTGCTGCTTCCGTTTTTGCGCGCGCCCATGTCACAGAAATGGACTGAGGTACCTTGGGTTTACTACCTAGGGGGTGTGCTGGGAGTGGCCATTGTCTACTTAGTAGCGATAAGTATACCGCCACTTGGCGTAGCGGTTGCCACTACCATGATTATTGTGGGTCAAGTTGGAACGGCCCTCCTTATTGATCACCTAGGAGCGCTAGGCCTGAATCGTCTGGCGTTCACTTGGCAGAAGGGTATGGGGCTTATCTTGCTGGCCGCAGGGGCAGGGCTATTGCTAAAGAAATAGGCGAACTCACCAATCGCGAAAGCAAAAGAAGAAAAAAAAAGGGGGGGGGGTGAAGACTTTGACCATAAAATGTAGCACGAGCGAATGCAAATGGGCCGGAGAAAACGAACAGTGTAGTAATCAGCGCCTAATCAATAATGTCAAAACTGGCGCCGTGAGTTCGGCCCACTGTTCAGGAAAAAACTGTCATGGATATCAGTTGAGGGGTTAAGGAAGCGCGGCCGCCTAGAATCATCTAGGCGGCCGTAATCTTTTCGCACTGCGAAAATAATGGTAAAATAAATAAATTGGAGCATGACGCACGCGACAGGAGCTGAGCCTTACTTGGAGATAAAAATATGTCTCGCCGATTTCACCAGAGCGCTATCGCTCGCTCTTGATTTGGCCGAGTACCAGACATTTATGCAGCACGGACACAGGGTGACCTACATGGCCTTGCGGCTAGGCAAAATGGTAGGTATGGACAGCGAATCATTAACACGGCTGTACTTCGCAGGGCTACTGCATGACATCGGGTTGACTTCTATGGGCGGCATGAGATTACTGCATGATGAGCAGTTTTTGCGGGGACACACTGCGGTCGGCAAGGAGCTGGTGCTACAATTACCTATTCCAGGAATCGCCGAGCTAGTTTTGTGCCACCATGAGAATTTTGACGGCTCCGGGGTCTACGGCCACAGTGGAGAGAGCATCGCCCTGGGGGCAAGAATTCTCTCCATGGCCGATAGCATCGATGCCGTGGGGAGAAATGCCACCACCATGCGTCAGGCTCGCGAAGATATTGCCATTCATGTTAGTACATGCAAGAACAGCAGGTTCGACCCCTACCTGAGCGACACTTTTGCAGTTTTAAGTAAACAAGATAAATTTTGGTTAGATCTAGAGGGGCGTAATCTACCTTTCGCTCTAGCTGCTCTGCAGCCAAGTAATGCTTGCTTTGTCGACCAAGAGAGTATAGTAGATATAGGGCGCGTCTTCGCCAAGATTATTGACAGCAAGAGTCGCTTTACGGCCAATCACTCGCGGGGGCTGGCGGAGCTTTTGCGGCGTGTCGCCGAGAGTTCACCCTTACTCTCAGGGAAAGAGCGCTGTTTGTACACCGCTGGCCTGTTGCATGACCTAGGGAAAATGGTTGTCCCTACAGAACTGCTAGAGAAGCCCGGCACTCTTACTCCGGAGGAGTACACAGTTATGAAATCTCATGTTTACTACAGCAAGCTTATCCTGAATCAAGTCCCTGGTTTAGAAACTATAGCGAGTTGGGCAGGTAATCACCACGAACGGCTAGACGGGCGAGGCTATGCTGAACGCGTTCCGGGGCAGGAGCTCACGCTAGAAGAGCGGCTAGTGGCCGTTTGTGATGTATACCAAGCGTTGACCGAGGAAAGACCCTATCGGTCGGGTGAGTCCCCCGCAAAAGTTTTTGGCATAATAGAATCAATGGTGAAAAGCGGCGGTTTATGCTCCGACGCCGCCCGCATGGTCGCCAATGTAGTGCTTTAGGAGGAGAAAAAATGTTATCACCAGAGAAACTTAGCCGTCTTAACGCTCTCGCACAGAAGCAGCGTGCCGACAACTTAACTACTGAGGAACGGGAAGAACAGCGTCAGTTGCGTGAAGAATACCTAGTAAATTTTCGCGGTAGATTTACCGCCGAGCTCGAAAACCTCGGCCTAACCAAAATAGAGCAGCCTACTTGCCCTTGTTGTGCGGGCAAACACCAACACTAAGTAGGTATTTTCGGTAGCCTGGCCGGTCACCCGCGGCGTGCTAGTTTTTTGCGGCTAGGGTAATCATGGCCCGTAGCCCTTGAAAGGCCGTTACATAGTCAGATGCGGTGTATGTCAATGTGCGCCCGTCTAGGCGCTGTGCCTGCGGCAAGAAGCCCGCCGCATCTGCCATGCCGGAGTTAAGCAGCTCGAGGCGCATGGTTACCGGAGTGGCAAAGACAAGTGGCTGCAACGTGGGTAGCGCGCGAAGTGCCTTTTCGGCTTGTTGTTTGATGTGCAGCGTAGCCCGGCTAGGGTGCATATTCTTGGCGCTGTAGCGGGTTATGGCTTCTTTTACAATGGCGACCTCCACACCCTTTAGCAGGGCTTGCGCTTCAAGGGCGGTGTCTTTGTCCCCACTCACTAAGGCAATGGGCACGCCAAAGTGACCTGCGAGCCCGGCATTGATGCCGATTTCGCCACAGAGCACGTCATTTACCCAGACATTGCTCACCACGCCGCCACTAATGGTGTGGGATAGCACCCCGGCAGAATGCATACGGGCGTGGTAGCCAATCAAGAACGCGGCCTGGCATTCGCTATCTAGGCCTTCCATCATCATTAGGGGTTTGGGTGTTCCCAGGATGATGGTAGCAGCAGGATTGAGCTCCGCCGGAATAATATTGTTCATGCCTCCGTGGCTGTCATTGACGATGATCTCTGTGGCTCCCGCGGCTATAGCGCCCTCTATGGCCGCGTTTACTTCGGCCGTCATCTGCCGTCGCGCTTCATCATAAGTCTTGCCGGTGGGCCCGGTGCTGTCGCTGTTGACCACGCAAGCTACGCCTTCAATGTCGACGCTGATAAATACCTTCATTAGTTATTCGCCCTCCCTACTTGGTTTCGGTAGATTCATTGTTCCTAGAATCTTTCTTCATAAGTCTTGGTATTCCTGCCGCGAAGGGCAGGGCAGAAGTAGGGGAGGCCAGGTAGATATATGCGAGTGAGAGACCCCGTGCACGGTGATATCCTAATCGACCCCGCAGCCAAAGATGTCCTGGCTACCAAGGCTATGCAGCGTTTACGTGGCCTTAAGCAGCTCGGGCTTACGCATCTCGTCTACCCGGGTTGTGTGCACACCCGCTTTGACCATAGCTTGGGGACGTATCATATGGCTAAACGGCTATATCATAGTAGCGTAGACGAATCTTGTCGCGAGGAGCTCGCTGCGGTAAGTTGTGCCGCACTCTTGCATGATGCTGCGCACATGCCTTTTGGGCACACCCTAGAAGAGGAATTTGGGCTGTTCGGGCGTCACGACCGAGCCGAACGCATGACCATGGTGCTAAATGATACGGAAGTCAAGTCAGCGCTCCTTGGCCACGGGCTTTATGACTTTGTCGTGAACATATTGCTTGATACCCTGCCTGAGTCTCGTCGCTACCTCACCGATATAGTGAAGAGCACCATAGATGCCGATGTCTTAGACTACTTGCGCCGCGACGCCTACTTTGCGGGGTTAGTGCATAATTACGATGACCGCGTTCTAGAGAGCTTCACCGTGGTGGATGGCCGCCTGGTGTATCGGCTAGTGCACAAAGGCCTTCCGCGACCTGATGCGCGCTCAGAGTTAGTCCATCTGCTTCGTCTGCGTTACTACTTGACAGAGCGCCTCTACTACCATCACGCCAAAATTGCTGCCAGCGTGATGCTGGCCAAGGTGGTGCAGAAGGTGGGCTTTAGCGAGGCTCATCTCGCACAGCTGACCGATGAGTTGCTGCTTGAGGATTGCCGCAGGCATGCTGTAGAGAGCTCTGATCACGACTTGCTTTCTCTGTTTGAAGCTCTGAAGTGGCGGCGGCTCTACAAGCGGGCTTTTGTACACGCCGCTGATCAATCGCTTTTGGCGCGCTTTAACAACGTACGGCAGTTTGAGAGCCTCATTGCCCAGAAAACAGGGCTTAACCCCATAGAAGTTGGTGTGTATTGCGGGCCCCGAGGCGTGCTTAAAGAGGCTAATATCACCATCTTGACGCGCCGCGGTTGTGAACCCTTGTCGCAGGGCGAAAATGGCGACATAGGAGAATTAGCCGAGCAATATCGTCGTTTGCCGCGCTTCTATGTGTTTGCTCCGGCAGACAAAGTCGCGCCTGTTCGTTTGGCTGTCGAAGAGATGCTTAATTGCCGAAGCGAGTACCGTAAAGATTTAACGAGTTTGTAACCCGAGTCGCCCTGCCACGGAGGTATACTAGGTATACCAAGGCGGGGAGGTGGTGAGTTGCGCGTGTGGACCACAATGTTTATTATAATTGCACTCGTACTCTTTACTGCCGTTGGTTGCGTGAATGTCCCTAGGCAGGGCCAGGAAGTGACTGAGCCAAGTGCCCCGATTGCCTACCTTACGCAAGGGCATGCCCCCTTTGTTAGTATCTTCGTGCAGCAAATTGCCAGTGGCTTCCTGGTCCCGGTAAGCGTCTATCGTAAAGTTGGCGACCCACCGCCCATACAGCAAGCAGTAGCACTGCTAAACGGTGAACTAGGTAGTACCGAGTATCGTCTCCTTGGTGGTGCACCAGCAAAAATACAGAGCGTAGCTCTCCACAATGGTGTCTTAGATATAGAGATGCCGCCGGAATTTCCTTCCTGGGTCTTGCGCAATCAGACTGAAGAGCGCGCCTTTATCGGCGCAGTCATACTCACCTTCACCGCTTTTGACGACGTAGAAGCCGTTCGTTTTATGGTTCTGGGCCGCCCCATACAAGGCATGGTGGGCGGTTTGAACCTTTCGGGTCGTTTAGTGCGTCCAACGCTCGTTAATTATCCCAAAGTAGCTCCCTCGCACAAAATAGCTCTCCCACACGCCGTTGTTTACGCCAGAGTAAAGGGCAGTAATGTCCTAGTGCCAGTGACGCGTAGTTTGCCGCGACGCGACCCCGCAGCAGCACTGCAGGCCTTGCTGGAGTTTGCTCCTGCAGATAATCTCATCTCGCCCTTGCCCCAGGGTATACGCCTGCGTGCTGTTACCGTTGAGGGTGGCGTGGCCATAGTCGATCTTGACCGCAGGGTGGTTAACCTCTTTTTGCAAGGGGCCTTTAATGAGCAAATCGTGGTCGACGCCCTAGTTCACACCCTGCTAGAATTTCCAGAAATCAGGCAAGTGCAGTTTCTCATCGATGGTCGCGTGCTTGGCCCCGTGAGTGCTAACGTTGACTTGAGTCGGCCCTTGAGCAGAACTCCTATAAATGTCATTGCGCCCTAGCGCAGGCAAGCGACAGAGGTGACGTTGCGACAGAGGGGACGGTTCTTTTTGTCGGTATTTTGCGACGGAAAGAAGAACGAAATCGCTGTCGCGATAGCTTAACTTAAAAGAATAAAACGAAAAGGCAACCCCTTTTGTGGTATTGTTTAATCGCCAAACAAAACAATACAAAGGGGAGCCTTTTCGCATGATGATCA